>CAYMRW010000035.1:0-13540 GCA_964392825.1 uncultured Rhodobacterales bacterium | reverse complement strand
CGCAGGCGTTCCGGCAGATGATGGGCGGCCGCGGCGCCGTCGTCGTCAGCCAGCAGGATCACGAGGCGAACGCCGGACCGTGGCGCCGCCTCGCCGACGACGGGATCGAGGTGCGCGAATGGCGCATCGACCCAACCACCGGGGCGCTCGATCCCGACGCGCTGGCGCCGCTCCTGCCCGGCGCCACGCTCCTCGCCTTCCCGCACGCCTCGAACGTGGTGGCGGCGATCAACGACGTCGCCCGGGTCTGCGGGATGGCGCGCGAGGCGGGCGTCGCCACCTGCGTCGACGGGGTCAGCTACGCGCCGCACGGGCTGCCCGACGTCGCCGCGCTCGGCCCCGACATCTACCTCCTCTCGGCCTACAAGACCTGGGGTCCGCACCAGGGGCTGATGGTGGTGCGCCGCGAGCTTGCCGACCGGCTGCCCAACCAAGGTCACTTCTTCAACGCGGGCGCGCGGACCAAGCGCTTCACGCCCGCCGGGCCCGACCACGCGCAGGTCGCCGCCTGCGCCGGCATCGCCGACTACGTCGATGCGCTGGCCGAGGCCCATGGTCTCGACGTGGCCCCGGCCGACCGGGCGCGCGCCGTCCACGACCTGATCCGGAGGCGCGAGACGGACCTCGTGGCGCCGCTCCTCGACTGGGCGGACGGGCGCAACGATCTGCGGCTGATCGGCCCACGGTCGCCGGAAGAACGGGCGCCCACCCTGGCGCTCGATCTCGGTCGTCCGGCGGCGCCCGTGGCGGTGGCGCTGGCCGACCACGGCATCGTCGCCGGCGGCGGCCATTTCTATGCCGTGCGTCCGCTCGAGGCCCTGGGCATCGACCCCGGGGCCGGGGTCCTCCGTCTCAGCCTCCTCCACTACACGACCGAGGCCGAGATCGCCCGCGCCATCGACGCGCTCGACGCCGTCCTCTGACCTCGTCCGCGGGTCCCGCGCCGGCGATCCATGTTCGACGCCCCGCAACGCTGCACTCGTTCCGGCCTTCGTCGGCCACGGGCAAGGGTCGCGCATCGTTGGAAACCCGGGATGGCGCGCCGCTCCGGGGTGCGACGTCGCCCCCCTTTCAAACCGTCCGTCACCATGTCAGACGGGTGAAAAACAGGCACATGGGGCGACCGACCCAGCGCGGACGCTGCGAGGGGAGAGCCGACCGATGCCCGACGACCGTCCGATCCTCGCCTGGCTGAGGCGCGACCTGCGCCTCGGGGATCACCCGATGCTGACCGCCGCCGCCGACAGCGGGCGGCCGGTGATCCCGGTCTTTCTCTGCGACGAGGTGGTCGAGGCGCAGGGCACGGCGCCCGTCTGGCGTCTCGGGAAATCCGTGGCCGGTCTCGCAGGCCGCCTCGGCGAAATCGGTTCGCGCCTGATCCTTCGCCGCGGCCGCGCCGCCGAGGCCCTCCGAGACCTCGCGGAGGAGACCGGGGCCGCGGGCATCTGGTGGACGCGCGCCTACGATCCGGACGGCCGCGCGCGCGACGACGCCGCCGAGAAGCTGGAGATCGAGACGCGGGTCTTCGGCGGTCACCTGATGTTCGAGCCGTGGGAGGTCGAGACCGGCGCTGGCGAGGCGTACAAGGTCTACTCCCCCTACTGGCGCGCCGTGAAGGACCGCGACGTCGCCGCGCCCATGCCCGCGGTCAATTCGCTCCGCCCCCCCGAGACATGGCCGCAGAGCGACGTGCTGGCGGACTGGAAGCTCGGCGCCGGGATGCGCCGCGGCGCCGCCATCGTCGCGCCGCACCTGGTCGTCGGCGAGACCTCGGCCGCGAGCCGCCTCGCCGCCTTCACCGGGAACCGCATCGCCGACTACGCCCGCCTGCGCGACCTGCCGGCCGAGGAGGGGACCTCGGGCCTGAGCGAGAACCTCACCTACGGCGAGATCTCGATCCGTGCGTGTTGGCACGCCGGCAGACGGGCGCGGGAGGAGGGCAAGGCCGGCGCCGAGACCTGGCTCAAGGAGCTCGTCTGGCGCGAGTTCGCCTATCACCTTCTCTGGCACACGCCGCGCCTGATGACCGGTAATTGGCGCCCGGAATGGGACGCCTTCCCTTGGCGGGGCGACAACGCCGAGGCGCAGGCGTGGTGCCGCGGCCGCACCGGCGTGCCCTTCGTCGACGCGGCGATGCGCGAGATGTACGTGACCGGCCGCATGCACAACCGCGCGCGGATGATCGTCGCCTCCTACCTCACCAAGCACCTGATGACGCACTGGCGGATCGGCCACGACTGGTTCGTCGACTGCCTCGTGGACTGGGACCCGGCCAACAACGCGCTCGGCTGGCAATGGTCGGCGGGATCGGGGCCCGATGCCACGCCGTTCTTCCGGGTGTTCAACCCCGAGACGCAGCGCGAGCGGTTCGATCCCGAGGGCGCCTATCTCGAACGCTGGATCGCCGAGGGCCGCGCGCGGCCCGCCCGAACGGCGCTCGACTACTTCGAGGCGATCCAGGAAGGCTGGGGCCTCGACCCCGGCGATCCGTACCCGGACCCGATCGTCGGACTGAAGGAGGGGCGCGAGAGGGCGCTCGGGGCGTACCAGGACCGGAACTTCTGACCCGTCCGAAGGCGCGGCCCCCCCCGTCGGTGGCCGCGCCCCCCTTTCGTCGCGCGGCCGGCCCGACGCTCGGGAGACCCGCGCCGCCGTTGTCCGCCGTCGGTTGCCGCCGCCTGGCAGACTGGAAAGCCGTTGCCGCGGGGCAGCGGCCCGCCTAGCCTTCGCGGCGGGACGCGGAGACCGGGCCGGATGCAGGCGATCACGACAATCGAGGGGCAGGGCCGCCTGCCGCGCCGTTTCGCGGCCGTGTTCGCGGCGGCCGGGCGGATCGAGGCGGGTCGGCTCGACATCGTCCTGCCCGACGGGCGCCGGTTCCGAGCCCGTGGGCGCCGTCCGGGGCCCGCCGCCGAACTTTGGGTGCACGATTCCGAACTTTTCGCGCGGCTCGCGCGGGAGGGGGATCTTGGCTTCTGCGAGGCCTATCTCGACGGCGCCTGGTCGTCGCCCGACCTGCAGGCGCTCATGGATCTGCTCCACGCCGCCGGCGATGGGGTCTACGACGGTTTCCGCGGGATCGCGATCCTGCGGGCGTTCGAGCGCGCCCGCCATGCGCTGCGCCGGAATTCGCGGCGCCAGGCAAGGCGCAACGTCGGCGCGCACTACGACCTCGGCAACGCGTTCTACGCGCTGTGGCTCGACGACACGATGACCTATTCCTCGGCGCGCTTCGCGACTGGGCAGGAGAGCCTCGAGGCGGCGCAGACCGCGAAATACGCAAGCCTCGTCAACGCGATGGGTGTGAAACCCGGCGATCACGTGCTCGAGATCGGCTGCGGCTGGGGCGGCTTTGCCGAGTATGCGGCGGCCAAGCGGGGCCTGCGCGTGACCGGGCTCACCATCAGCCCGGCACAGCAGCGCTACGCCGCCGAGCGGATCGCCGCCGCGGGGCTTTGCCGGCAAGTCGAGATCCGCCTTCGGGACTACCGCGACGAGCGCGGGCGCTACGACGCCGTGGCCTCGATCGAGATGTTCGAGGCTGTGGGGCAGCGTCACTGGCCCGTCTATTTCGACGCGTTGCGCGAGCGGCTGCGGCCCGGCCGCCGTGCCGGGTTGCAGATCATCACCGTCTGCGACCGGCGCTGGGAGGTCTATCGCCGCGGCGTCGACTTCATCCGCAAGCACGTCTTTCCCGGCGGCATGCTGCCGTCGCGCACGGCCCTTCTGGGCGAAGTCGAGCATGCAGGCCTCGTCTTCGCCCGCTCGGTCGAGTTCGGCGACAGCTACAGCCAGACCCTGCGGCGCTGGCACCAGCGATTCAACGAGCGCTGGGACGAGATCGCCCGGCTCGGCTTCGACGAGCGCTTCCGACGCCTCTGGACGCTCTATCTCACCTCGTGCGCGGCGAGCTTCGCGAGCGGCAACACCGACGTGACGCAGATCACCGTCGAGCGTCCGGCGTGAGATGCCGACGGCGGGGAAGGCGGCAGGTGCCCTTCTGTTCGCGCTCATCGGGGGACTGTCCGTGCTGATGGTGGCGCCGCATCTGCCGCCGGTGCTCCGCGCGCCCGCGGCACCGCTTTGCGGGGCGGGGCTTGGCGCGGTCCTGGCATGGCGGATGACCGGGCGCCGCGAGGGTGGCCTCGCCCGCGGCGTCGGTGTCGCGGTCCTCTGGTCGCTCGGCGCGTCGGCTTCGGCGGCCGTCGCCGCGACGCTCGACCGCGCAATCGGGGGGCGCTACCGCGATCTCGGCGCCGCCGTCGAGGACGCGGGACGCCTGACGTTCGAGATGGCGGCACTGCTCCTCGATCCCGCGGTGGCGGCCCTGGTCCTCGGCGGCGGCGCGCTTGCAGGCCTTCTCGCCGACCAGGTGGCGCGGCGGCTGCCGTGACGCGCGTCCTGCTCTACGGCACGCTGCGCGATGACGAACTGCGCCGCATCGTGGCAGGGAGGGAGATCGCGCTGCATCCCGTCCATCTCGCCGATCATGCGGTACGACGGGTCGGGCGGGGCGACCGCGCGACGCTTGTCCCGGATGCGCGGGCGGCGTCGGAGGGTGTCGTCGCGGATCCGCTCGACGACGAGGTGCTGGGGCGGATCGACTGGTACGCGCAGGCGCTCGGCTCGGTCGCCCGCGCCGTCGAGGCGGGCGGGTCGGCGGCGCGAGCCTTCGTCTGCGACGACGCCGGCGACGACGCGTGGGACCTCGCGGCGTGGCAGCGCGACTGGGGGCCGATCTGCCGGCGGGCGGCAACCGAGGCGATGGAGCACTACCCCCGGACCGAACCGGGCTGGCTGGCTGCGCGATGGCCGCAGATCGGCCAGCGGGCGGCGTCGGCGGCACGGGCCGATCGCGAGGTCCGGCCGATGGACGTCCGCTCAGGGCTGGCGGCGCAGGATGTCGAGATCGTGGCGGCGCGGCGGCCCTACACCGACTACTTCAGCCTCGTCGAGCACGACCTGCGGTTCCGCCGGCATGGCGGCGGCATGAGCGACCCGGTGGCGCGGGCGGCGCTGGTCGCGGGCGACGCCGTGACCGTCCTGCCCTACGACCCCGCGGCGGACACGGTGCTGCTGATCGAGCAGTTCCGCTTCGGTCCCTGGGCGCGGGGCGACCGGCGGCCCTGGACGCTCGAGCCCATCGCCGGGCGCATCGACCCGGGCGAGGAGGCCGAGACGGCGGGGCGGCGCGAGGCGCTGGAGGAGGCGGGGATCGAGATCGGCCGCCTCGAGCGCGTGGCCGCCTACTATCCGACGACGGGCGCGATGAGCGAGTACGTCTTCTCCTACGTCGGGCTCTGCCGCATCGACGATCACGCCGGCACCGTCTCGGGCGCGGCGGACGAGCACGAGGACATCCTGAGCCACGTGGTGCCGTTCGCCCGGCTGATGGATCTCGTGGAGAGCGGCGAGGCCGAGAACGCTCCGCTGATCCTGAGCGCGCTCTGGCTCCGGGCCAACCGGGAGAGGCTGCGCCGGCCCTGACGCCGGGGCCATCGGGGTGTTTCCCAGGCGCGACCTGCGACCCTAAGGTGCTACGACGACGCGGATCTGCCTCATGCATGCACCCGACATCGACGACCCCGGACGCGACGGAAGCGCGAGCTCTCCGGCCGCGCTCCGCGTGGAGGAGGGCGACCGCACCCGGGTGGTCTTCTCGGGCAGCCTCGTCCTCGATGCGGTCGACGGCCTGCGCCGCCAGCTCCGGGACGTCCCGCGACCCGCGATCGTCGATCTGGCGGGCGTGGACCGGCTCGACACCGCCGGCGCCTGGCTCGTCGCCGCGCTCGGGCCGGCGCCCGACGTGACGGTGACCGGGGCGACGGAACCCCAGAGGCAGCTGATCGAGGCGGTCCGCGCGTCGCTCGCGGGACCGGCGGAGGCGCCGGTCGGGCGCCGCCGGGGCATTCTGGCAGGGCTCGACGCGGTCGGCCGCTGGATCGCCGGCGGACTTGGCGCGCTCGCCGAGGTGACCGGCTTCCTCGGACTGACGCTCACGCGGATCGTACCGCTGCTCGTTCGCCCGTGGAGGCTCAGGATCACCTCCCTCGTGCACCACATGCAGACGAGCGGCATCGAGGCCATCCCCATCGTCTCGCTGATGGCGTTCCTGATCGGAGTGGTGCTCGCGTTTCAGGGCGCCACCCAGCTCCGCCAGTTCGGGGCGGAGGTCTTCGTAGTCGAGCTCATCTCCATCTCGGTCCTGCGCGAGCTTGGCGTCCTGCTGACCGCCATCATCGTCGCCGGACGCACGGGGGCGGCCTACACCTCGGCCATCGGCTCGATGAAGATGCGCGAGGAGATCGACGCGATGCGCACGCTCGGTCTCGACCCGATCGAGGTGCTGGTCGTGCCGCGGGTTCTGGCGCTGACGCTGATGCTGCCGCTCCTCGGCCTCATCGCCAACCTCGCCGGGCTCCTCGGCGGAGCCCTCATGTCGTGGATCGAGCTCGACGTGTCGCCCGGCGTGTTCCAGACGCGGCTGACCGAGAACGTCGGCGTCTGGAACTTCGTCGTCGGCATGATCAAGGCGCCGGTCTTCGCGCTGATCATCGCCATCGTCGGCTGCCACCAGGGTTTTGCCGTCGAGGGAAACGCGGAGTCGCTCGGGCGGCGCACCTCGCGGTCGGTCGTCATCGCCATCTTCGCGGTGATCGTCGCCGACGCGATGTTCTCGATCTTCTTCTCCCTCGTGGGCGTCTGAGCGTGGCCGAGGCGGTGGTCGAGGTCCGCGGTCTGAGGACCCAGTTCGGCAGCCACGTGGTGCACGAGGATCTCGACCTGGACCTCTACCGCGGCGAGGTCCTGGGCGTCGTCGGCGGTTCGGGGACGGGCAAGTCGGTCCTGCTTCGCGCGATCGTCGGCCTGATCCGTCCGGCCGCGGGCGACATCCGCATCCTCGGGCGGTCCGTCATCGACGCGCCGCCGCCGGTGCAGCGAGACATCGGCCGCAGGACGGGCGTGATGTTCCAGGACGGCGCGCTGTTCTCGTCGCTGACGGTGCGCGAGAACGTCGAGGCGCCGATGCGCGAGCGCGCCGATCTCGCGTCGGACACGCGGCGGGCGCTCGCCGACCTGAAGATCGCCATGGTGGGCCTGCCGCGCAAGGCCGGCGACAATTACCCGTCCGAGCTCTCGGGCGGGATGAAGAAGCGCGCGGGCCTGGCACGGGCCCTGGCGCTCGATCCCGAGATCGTGTTCCTCGACGAGCCGACGGCGGGGCTCGACCCGATCGGCGCCTCGGACTTCGACGCGCTGATCCGCGACCTTCAGGGGGCATTGAATCTCACGGTCTTCTTCGTCACGCACGATCTCGATAGTCTCCATGCAATCAGCGACCGCATCGCGGTTCTGGCGGAGAAGCACGTGCTGGTGACGGGAACGATGCAGGACATGCTCGACGTGGATCACCCCTGGGTGCGCGAGTACTTCAACGGCCCCCGCGCCCGGGCGGCACGAGCCGGCTGATGGAGGTCAAGGCCAACTACGTCCTCATCGGCCTTGCCACCGTCGCGGGACTCGTCGGCACGCTGGTCTTCACCGTCTGGCTCGCGAGCGTGCAGCTCGACCGCCAGTTCCGCCTCTACGACATCTTCTTCGACAGCGTCGCGGGCCTCGGGCAGTCGAGCAGCGTGCGCTACAGCGGCCTTCTCGTCGGGCAGGTCGTGAGCCTCGAACTCGTGCCCGGATGTCCGCTCATCCGCGTCCGGGTGGAGGTCGGCGACGACACGCCGGTGGACGAGACCACGATTGCGGAACTGTCGCTGCAGGGCGTCACCGGTACCTCCTACGTGCAATTGACGCCGGTCGAGGGGATCGCCGGCGCGCTGCAGGAGATCCCGGAGACGTGCGACAGCGACCATACGGTGATCCCGTCGCGGTCGTCGCCGCTGCAGGATCTCGTGGTCGAGGGGCCGAGCCTCGTTGAGGACGCGCGGGAGCTGATCGCCGATCTGCAATCGTTCGCCGGGCAGGAGAACCAGGAGTTCGTCTCGACGCTGCTCGAGAACGTCAGCCGCTCTTCGGGAGCGCTCGACACGGCGCTCCAGGACTTCTCCACGATCTCGCGGACGGTCGCGCTCGCCACCGAGCAGATCACGGACTTCACGGACCGCCTCGACGAGATCGGCGGCGTCGCCGAGAGCGCGCTTCGCGCCATCGAGTCGACGCTCGAGACCTCCACGTCGACGATCGCCGAGGCGGAGACGACGCTGATGGCGGCGACCGGGGCGCTCGACCAGGCGCGCGCGACCTTCGAGAGCGCCGGCGGGGCGATCGAATCGCAGGTGCCGCGGCTGGCCGACGAGGCGTCGAGCGCGCTGCGCTCGGCCGACGCCGCCGTTCAGGGCATCGCGGCGGAGGTCGAGACGACGGTCGGCCGCTTCGGCGAGGTCGCCGACGTCGCATCGGCGCGGCTGCAGGAACTCGAGGCTACGCTGGCCGCGGTGGAGGCGACGCTCGCCGATGCCGACATCACCTTCGACGCCGTCACCGAGGCGTCGGAGTCAGTGGAGACGCTGGTCGAGGGGACGGGGGCGAGCCTCGTCGACGAGGCGCGGGCGACGCTGCAGTCCGTCGACGGGACCCTCGACGTCGTCAACGAGGTGGTGGCGCGGGACCTGCCGGCGATCGCCTCCGATATCCGTGCCGCGACGGCGAGCGCGGCCGCTGTCGTCGGCGAGGCGGAGACGGCGCTGGCGGAGCTGCCCGACCGCTTTGCGCCGCTGGCCGAGACCGCGCGGACCACGCTCGCGACCGCGACCGAGACGCTGGCGCGCGCGAGGACGACCCTTGACGGGCTAGATGCGGCGCTCGGCGGCGCCAACCGGACGCTGGCCGCAGCGGAACGGACCTTCGAGGGCGCGAGCGACGTCATCGAGACGGAGGTCGCGCCGGCCGCGGCCGACATTCGCGCAGCGGCGGCGGGCGTCGAGGCGACCATGGCCGAGCTGACGGCCGACCTGCCCGAACTCGTGGCGGATCTCGCCGAGACGGCGGAGCGGGCGCGCGGCGTCGCCGAGACGGTGCAGATCGCGGCCGAGGCCGCGGTTCCGGGCGTGCGCAGCTTCACCCAGCGCGGACTGCCCGAGTTCACGCAGTTCGCGCGGCAGGCGCAGGACGTCGCGGTGGCGATAGAGCGCCTCGTCTCGCGCATCGAGAGCGATCCGGCGCGGTTCTTCCTCGGCGGCTCGTCCCGCTCGGAATTCAGGCAATGAGGGGGGTGTCGACGCCCGCCGCGGCGCTGCGGTCGAGCACGGCGCTGGCCCTGATCGGCTTCCTCGGCTCGTGTACGGCGCTTTCGACCCTGAGTTCTGCCGGCGAGCCGCTCGACACCTACGAGTTGCGGCCGGTGCCCGCGTCGTCGGCCACCGTCCGCAGCGACCGGCATCTCGTGATCGAGCAGCCGACCACGTCGGGGGCGCTCGCCACCGACCGCATCGCTGTCAAGCAGCCGACGCTCGAGGTCTCCTACCTGCCCGGGGCGCGCTGGGTCGACCCGGCGCCCGATCACGTGCGCCTTCTGCTCGCCCGCTCGCTCGAGGGAACCGGGGCCTTCGCGCTCGTCTCGGCGGGCGGAGGACGACCCGATCCGGACTGGTATCTCGCGACGGACCTGCAGGCCTTCGAGGTCCAGGTCGACGCACCGGGCGCCGGCCGCGTCGTCGTCCGCCTGCGCGGCACGCTGGTCTCGGACGTCGATCGCCGGGTGCGCGGCGCCCGCACCTTCGAGCGGGGGGTTCCGGTGGCCGATCTCGGCGAAGGCACGGTGATCGCCGCCTTCGACGCGGCGATGCGCGCGGTTCTCGGCGATGTTGTCGGATGGGCAACCGTCAGCGCGCGTTCTTGACAGGCAACGACAGGGGGAATGCGTATGAGGATCGGCATCGTCGGTACCGGCATGGTCGGATCGGCCGCCGCCTATGCCCTGGCCCTGCTCGGCGTGGGGTCCGAGATCGTGCTCGTCGACGCCAACGCGGCGCTGGCCATGGCCCATGCCGAGGACATCGCGCATGCCACGCCTTTCGCCGAGACGATCGGCGTCCGCGCCGGATCCTACGAGGACCTCGCGGGGGCTCGCATCGTGGTCATCTCGGCCGGCGTCAGCCAGAAGCCCGGAGAGACGCGCCCGCAACTCCTCACGCGCAATGCCGAGGTCTTCAAGACGGTCGTGGGCGAGGTCATGCGGGCGGCACCGGACGCCATCCTGCTGATCGCGACCAATCCCGTCGACGTCATGACGCTCGCCACGCAGCGCATCTCGGGTTTGCCCGCGCACCGCGTCATCGGGTCCGGCACGATCCTCGACACGGCGCGGTTCCGGACGCTTCTCGGGCGGCGCCTCGGCATCGCGCCGAAATCGGTGCACGCCTACGTCATCGGCGAACACGGCGACACCGAGGTGGCGGTCTGGTCGTCGGCGATGGCGGGGAGCCTTCCGGTGCGCGCCTTCGCCGAGCAGGTCGGCCGCCCCATCGACGACTCCGTCCGCGAGCAGGTGACGGCGGACGTCCGCGACGCGGCCTACCGCATCATCGAGGGCAAGGGCGCCACCTATTACGGGATCGGCGCCGGCATCGCCCGGATCGCCCATGCCATCGTGGAGAACGAGAACGCCGTCCTGACCGTGTCGATCGTCGCGCGGAGCGTCGAGGGGTTCGACGCGGTCCCGCTGTCGCTGCCCCGCATCGTGGGCGCCGAGGGCGTTCGCGCCGCGCTCGTCCCGGATCTCGACGATGGCGAGCGGGCGGCCCTCCGACGGAGCGCCGAGGCGATCCACGCGATGGCCTCGGAAATGCGGCTCTGAGCGCATCACGGCAACGTCCCGCACGTGGTATGCCGGAGGCTGGGCCTGCGAGATCGGGAGGAGCGACATGCGGCACGTGGCGATCATCGGCATTTCGGGCAAGCTCGGCCAGTACATGCTGCAGCACGCCCTCGACCGCGGCTACACCGTCACGGGCGTCTGCCGTCCGAAGAGCGTCGGCAAGCTCGACCGGTTCCTTGCCGAGCATCCCGGCCGCGTCACCGTATTCCCGGGCCGCACTGACGACCCCGCGGCCGTCGCGCAGGCTGTCGCGGGCGCCGACAGCATCCTCACGGTTCTGGTGCCTTGGGGCGTCGGGGGCTACGCGACGGGGACCGCGCAGGCGGTCCTCGACCACGCCGAACCGGGGGCCCGGCTGATCTTCTCCTGCGGCTGGCACATCAGCCGCGACGGCCGCGACGTCTATCCGTGGAAGCTCCGCGCCTTCGTCGCCGTCTTCGGCCGGATCGCGCGCTGGACGCGCTTCGCCGACCTGCGCGACCAGGTGGAGGCGGCACGCCGCGTCTTTGCCAGCGACACCGCATGGACCGTCGTGCGCTGCAGCGACATGGAGGAGGGGCCGTCGCAGGGTCTGCCGGTCTGGTCGCACCATGTCGGCGACCCGGTCCTGGCGAGCAACCTGACACGGCGTGTCGACTTCGCCCTGTTCATGGTCGAGGCCCTGACGAACGACGCGCTGATCCGTCAGGCGCCGGCGATCGTCGGCCGCGAGACGCCCTCGGCGCGGGCGCACGGGCGGCGCGGCCAAGTCGCCGGCGCCGCGTGATGCCGTCGCAGGGAATGCACGGCTCGCGGGCGAGGACCCCCTCGACCCCGCGGCTTGCGTCCCCGGCAGGGCGTTCATAGACAAGGGCGTCAATCGTCCGGTCGGGGGGGGGGTCATGGACATCCGCAGCGATCTCGCCGACGCCGTCGGCAACACCCCGCTGATCCGGCTCCGCCGGGCATCCGAGGAGACCGGGTGCGAGATCCTTGGCAAGGCGGAGTTCCTGAACCCGGGTCAGTCGGTCAAGGACCGCGCCGCGCTCTGGATCATCCGCGACGCCGTCGCCCGCGGACAGCTGCGCGAGGGCGGCACGATCGTCGAGGGGACGGCCGGCAACACAGGCATCGGCCTCGCCCTCGTCGGCGCCTCGATGGGCTTCCGCACCGTCATCGTCATCCCGGAGACGCAGTCCGAGGAAAAGAAGGACATGCTGCGCATCGCGGGCGCGGAACTGGTCCAGGTGCCCGCCGTGCCCTACCGGAACCCGAACAACTACGTCCGCTATTCGGGTCGCCTCGCCGAGCGGCTGGCGCAGTCGGAGCCGAACGGCGCCGTCTGGGCGAACCAGTTCGACAACGTGGCGAACCGGCAGGCGCACGTGGAGGGGACGGGGCCGGAGATCTGGCGACAGACCGACGGCAGGGTGCACGGCTTCGTCTGCGCCGTCGGCACCGGCGGCACGCTCGCCGGCGTCGCCGCGGCGCTGCAGGACAGGGGCGTCCGCATCGCGCTCAGCGATCCGGAGGGCTCGGCGCTCTACGATCATTACGCCCACGGCGAGCTGACGGCCGAAGGCTCGTCGATCACCGAGGGGATCGGAAACGGCCGCATCACCGCGAACCTCGAGGGCCTGCGCCCCGATCATGCCTACAAGATCCCCGACGCCGAGGCGCTGCCCTACGTCTACGATCTGCTGCGGGAGGAAGGCCTGTGCCTCGGCGGCTCGTCCGGCATCAACATCGCCGGGGCCGTCCGCCTCGCCCGCGATCTCGGGCCCGGGCACACCGTCGTCACCATCCTCTGCGACTACGGCACCCGCTACCAGTCGAAGCTCTTCGACCCGGGCTTCCTGCGCGACAAGGGGCTGCCCGTCCCGCCCTGGCTCGACGCGGCGCCGCGCGCGCTTCCCGAGGTCTTCGAGGATGCCTGAGACGCGCCTTCGCTACCTGGACGACCCGTACCTCAGGGAGGCGGAGTCGGCGGTCGTCGCCACGGGCGACGGAACCGTGGCGCTAGCCGCCCCGCTCTTCTACCCGCAGGGCGGCGGGCAGCCGGGCGACAGCGGCTGGCTCGACTCGCCCGACGGATCGACCCGGGTCGAGACGACGGTGAAGTTCGGGGACGAGGTCGTCCTCGTGATCGAGGGGGCGATGCCGCCCGAGGGGACGGAGGTCCTGCAGCGGCTCGACTGGGACCGGCGGTATCGCCACATGCGCGTCCATACAGCGCTGCACCTCCTGAGCGTCGTCGTGCCGCTGCCGGTGACCGGCGGCCAGATCGGCGCCGGCAGGGGTCGCCTCGATTTCGACATGCCCGAGGCGCCGGCCGACCGGAACGCCCTGGAGGCGCGCCTGAACGAACTCGTGGCGGCGGATCTGCCCGTCGGCGAGGATTGGATCACCGACGCGGCGCTCGCGGCAAACCCCGACCTCGTCAAGACGATGTCGGTCAAGCCGCCGACGGGAACCGGCCGCGTCAGGCTGATCCGGATCGGGGCCCGGGAGGCCCCCGTCGACCTCCAGCCCTGCGGCGGCACGCATGTGGCTCGGACCGCCGAGATCGGCCGATTGCGCCTGGGCAAAATCGAGAAGAAGGGCGCCCGCAACCGGCGCATCGCCATCGAGATCGAGCCTTGATCGCCCGCGGCCGTCACGTGTAGACAGCCGCGACCCGGAGAGGTGGCCGAGTGGTCGAAGGCGCACGCCTGGAACGCGTGTAGGCGGGAA
>CAYMRW010000034.1:0-13735 GCA_964392825.1 uncultured Rhodobacterales bacterium | reverse complement strand
ACGGCGCCTTCGGCATCCGCATCGAGAACCTCGTCGTGGTCGAGGACGCGCCGCGCCCCGAGGGCGGTGACAACAGGCGGATGCTGCGGTTCCGGACGCTGACCTTCGTTCCCATCGACCGGCGGCTGATCGACCCCGCGCTGATGGCGCCCGACGAACTCTCCTGGCTCGACGCCTACCACGCCGAGATCCGCGACCGTGTCGGACCCCGGGTCGACGGCGCGGCGCGGACATGGCTCGACCGCGCGACCGCGCCGCTGTCGGCCCCGCCCGGGGGCTTGGCTTCGCCCGTCGCGGCGCGGTAGGAGCCGCCAACCCATCGGAGGGACTAGCGGCCATGAGCGACAGGATCAGCATTTCGGAGGCGGACGGAACGTGGGTCGTCCGCGGCGGCGGCGCCATCCTCGGCGAGAGCCAGCGCGCGTTGAGGCTCGATGAGACGGGCCACGACCCGGTGATCTACTTTCCGCGGGAGGATCTGGCGATGGCCTTCCTCGAGCCGTCCGACACGCGCACGCGCTGCCCGCACAAGGGCGAGGCGACCTACTTCTCGCTCCAGGGCGAGAGCGCGCTCGTTCCGGACGTGGGCTGGAGCTACGAGGACCCCGTCGCGGGCGCCGAGCGGATCGCCGGGCACATCGCCTTCTTCGACGAGAAGGTGGCCGTCGAGCAGCTCTGACGCTTCGACGCCCGTCAGGAATGCTCCTCGGCCGCGATGGCGGCGAGCGCGCGGTTGTAGGCGCGGAGCGCATCGACCTGGAAGAGGGCGCCGAGAAGCCGCGGCCCCTCCCCTCCCCGCGCCGCCTCGACCACCGGGATGAAGGCCGCGTTCGAACGCTCGAAGATCGGCATCGCCGCCTCGAGCGTCGCCCGAGCGTCGATGAAGACGCCCGCGTCCATCATCTCGTGGCAGGCCGCCGCATCCGCGGCGCGGCCGTGCGTCGGCGCGCGCATCACCTGGGTCACGCGGAACTCCGCCAGAAGGTAGGTCTGCGGACCCGCGGCGAGGTGAATGCCGCGCCGTTCGAGCTGCGTCAGGAAGAACGAGCGGTGGACGAGACGCGAGGCGAGCGCCGTCGACAGCGACACCGAAACCATGACCGCCAGGCCTGTCTGCCAGTCGCCGGTCAACTCGAAGACGATGAGCGTGGTCGAGATCGGGGCGCCGAGGACGGCCGCGGCGACCGCGCCCATTCCGGCGAGCGCGTAGAGCGTCTCGGACCCCGAGACGTCCGGGAAGACCGCGGTCGCGACGAGCCCGTAGGCGAGGCCGGTGAGCGCCCCGAGCATCAGGGACGGCGAGAAGATACCGCCCCCCATCCGTCCGCCGATGGTGATCGCCACCGCCGCGGTCTTGATCGCAGCGAAGACGATGGCTTCGTGCAGCACGAGTTCGCCCGTGAGCGCCTGCGACGTGGTCTCGTACCCCACCCCGATGATGTGTGGATAGGGGATGGCGATGGCGCCCAGAAGCGCGCCGGCGATCGCCGGACGCAGGACGCGGGGGATGCCCGCCCCGTCGTGTGCGCGCCCGGCCACCGTCTCGGTCCAGAAGATCGCGCGCATGAAGATCACCGCGACGAGGCCCGAGACGAGGCCGAGGAGGAGGAACGCCGGCAACTCGACGTAGAAGCCGAGCTGGTTCTGCGATAGCGCGAACTCGGTCACGTCGCCATATTCGAGGCGGTTGATGACCGTGCCCGCCGCCGAAGCGATGACGATGGGCGCAAAGGCGTGCACCGCGAAGTGCCGCAGCACCACCTCGAGCGCGAAGAGGGCGCCGGCGATGGGCGCGTTGAACGAGGCCGAGACGGCGGCGGCGACGGCGCAGCCGAGAAGGTCGCGGCCGGTGATCCCGTCGGCGCGGATGCGGTTGCAGATCCACGTCGAGATCAGCGCCGCCATGTGCACGACGGGGCCCTCGCGCCCGGTCGAGCCGCCCGAGGAGAGCGTGATGAAGGACGCCGCGACCGAGGCCAGGCCGGCGCGGCCCTCGACCCGGCCGTCGCGCAGCGCGGCGCCCTCGATCACGTCGGCCACGGCGCGAACCCGGGCGTCGGGCGTGAAGCGCGACAGGAGGAGGCCGACGGCGAGGCCGCCGAGCACCGGGATCGTCAGGATCCAGTACCACGGCAGCGTCTCGGCGAAGGAGTGCAGCCGCGAGGGGTCGTCGGTCCCGTAGAGGAAGGCCTCGAGCGCCTCGATCCCCTTGCGGAAGAACAGCGCCGCGAAGCCCGCGGCGATGCCGATGACAAGGGCGATGAACCAGAACTGGACCTGGCTCGGGCCCCGGTGGCGGAGGACGCGCCAGCCGTCGCGGCAGGCGCGGGCGGCGACGTCGAACTGGCCGGCGAGCCGCGACGCCCCCCGCATCCGATCTCCCTGCGGGGCCGATGTCGCCTTCCCCGGACGGCCCGCTTCGCCTAGGGTCGGGCCCGGAACGCGCGCGAGGGAGGAGCGACGTGGCCATACCCGAGGCGCTGACCGAGCTTGCGTCGTTCCTAGGCGATCGGCTGAGCCGCTCCAAGTCCGATCTGGCGAACCACGGCCGCTCGGAGTCGCACTTCCCCGAGACGCCGCCCGACGCCGTCGCCTACCCCAAGTCCACCGGCGAGGTGGCCCAGATCGTGCGCATCTGCGGACGCCACGGATGCCCCGTCGTAGGCTGGGGCGTCGGGACCTCGCTCGAGGGACACGCGCTCGCCGTCCGCGGCGGCGTCGCGGTCGACTTCGGGCGCATGAACCGCATCGTCGAAGTCAGCGCCGAGGACATGCTGTGCGTGGTCGAGCCCGGCGTCACGCGCGAGGCGCTGAACGAGGACCTGCGCGCCACGGGCCTCTTCTTCCCCATCGACCCGGGGGCCAACGCGACGCTCGGCGGCATGGCCTCGACCCGCGCCAGCGGCACGACGGCGGTGCGCTACGGGACGATGCGCGACAACGTCATGGGGCTCGAGGTGGTGCTGGCCGACGGGCGCGTGATCCGCACCGGCAGCCGGGCGCGCAAATCGTCGGCGGGCTACGATCTGACGGCGCTGTTCGTCGGCGCCGAGGGGACGTTGGGGCTGATCACCGAACTGACGCTGCGCCTGCGCGGCCAGCCCGAGGCGATCACCGCGGGCGTCTGCGCCTTTCCCGACGCCGCGCGGGCGGTCGACGCGGTCATAGCCACGATCCAGGCGGGCATCCCCATGGCGCGGATCGAGTTCGTCGACGCGTCGACCGCCCGCATCTTCAACGCGCATTCGGGCGGAGACCTGCCCGAGAAGCCGCACCTGATGGTCGAGTTCCACGGCTCGGAAACGGGAGCGGCGGAGGACGCGGCCCGCTTCGGAGAGATCGCCCGGGAGTTCGGCGTCGAGGGGTTTCGCTGGTCGGCCGAGACCGAGGAGCGGAACCGCCTCTGGCGGATGCGGCACGGGGCCTATCACGCGATCATAGCGCTGCATCCCGGCTGCCGGGCCTACGTGACCGATGTCTGCGTCCCGATCAGCCGGCTTGCCGAGGCGATGGAGCGCGCGACGGAGATGGTGGCGGCCTCGGGTCTGCCCGGCCCGATCGTTGGGCATGTGGGCGACGGGAACTTCCATGCGAGCCTCCTCATCGAGGCCGGGAACGGCGAGGAGGAGCGGAAGGCGAAGGCGCTGCACGGACGGATGGCGGAGCTGGCGCTCGCGCTCGGCGGGACGGTGACGGGCGAGCATGGGGTGGGCCTGGGCAAGATGCCCTACATGGGCGCCGAGCACGGGGCCGGCTGGTCGGTCATGGCCGAGATCAAGCGCGCGCTCGACCCCGGGGGCATCATGAACCCCGGCAAGGTCGTCGAGATGAACTGACGCCCGCGCTGCCGGAGGGGGGCGGCCCGACGGGGCATCGAACCCCGCCGGGCCGCGCGCAACCGTCATTGCGCCCAACGCCGGCGTCGCTCGTCCGGGTGTACGCTAACCCCGGCGGCGTGCACGGAGGCACGTCGCGGATGGATGGCCCCGTGCATGCCATCCTGAGGGCTCGCGCAACGGCTTTGACGGGACCCCGTTGCCCCACTTGGCAAAACTATGAGGCGTTACGGAGCGGCTGACGCATGTCCGCGGCCGGGCATGGACGGCCACGGCGCATGTCGAGACGGTCGACGGCGCGCATTGCCTACGAGCAAGCTGCGAAGGCGGTGGGCGCGTCGGGCCGCCCCCAGCGGCGTGGGGCTCTGGCAGCCTCGCGGGTCTTTGCCGGGAGCGACGGGCAGGACGCGGCCGGGCGGCCCGCCCCGGATCAGCGCAGGACGCCGCGTCCGGCGTAGCGCGCGGTCTCGCCCAGCATCTCCTCGATGCGGATGAGCTGGTTGTACTTGGCCAGCCGGTCCGAGCGCGACAGCGAGCCGGTCTTGATCTGCCCGCAGTTCGTCGCGACGGCGAGATCGGCAATGGTCGCGTCCTCGGTCTCGCCCGAACGGTGCGACATCACGCAGGTGAAGCCCGCGCGGTGCGCCATGTCGACGGCGGCGAGCGTCTCGGAGAGCGTGCCGATCTGGTTCACCTTGACGAGCAGCGAGTTGGCGGCGCGCTCGGCGATGCCGCGCGCGAGGCGCTCGGGGTTGGTGACGAAGAGGTCGTCGCCGACGAGCTGGACGCGGTCGCCCAGCGCCGCGGTCAGCGCCGCCCACCCCTCCCAGTCGTCCTCGGCGCAGCCGTCCTCGATCGACAGGATCGGGTAGTCGGCCACGAGCGCCTCGAGATACGCCACGTTCTCCTTGGGGCTCAGCGTTTTCCCCTCCCCCTCCATGCGATAGGCGCCGTCCTTGAAGTACTCCGTCGAGGCGCAATCGAGCGCCAGCACGATGTCGTCGCCGGGCACGTAGCCCGCCGTCTCGACGGCCCCGAGGACGAAATCGAGCGCCTCGCGGGTCGAGGCGAGGTTCGGCGCGAAGCCGCCCTCGTCGCCGATGCCGGTCGAGTGGCCCGCCGCCTTGAGCTCGCGCTTCAGCACCTGGAAGATCTCGGAACCCATGCGCACGGCGTCGGCGATGGTCTCGGCCGAGACCGGCATGATCATGAATTCCTGGATGTCGATGGGGTTGTCGGCGTGCTCGCCGCCGTTGACGATGTTCATCATCGGCACCGGCAGCAGGCGCGCCGAGGTGCCGCCGACATAGCGGAAGAGCGGCTGCGAGGTGAAGTCCGCCGCCGCCTTGGCCGAGGCGAGCGACACGCCGAGGATGGCGTTGGCGCCGAGCCGCCCCTTGTTGTCGGTCCCGTCGAGCTCGATCATGGCCGCGTCGATGGCCTCCTGCTCGGTGGCGTCGAAGCCGAGCAGCATCTCGGCAATCTCGCCGTTCACGGCATCGACGGCCTTGGTCACGCCCTTGCCGCCGTAGCGGCCCTTGTCGCCGTCGCGCAGCTCGACCGCCTCGTGCGCGCCGGTCGAGGCGCCGGAGGGCACGGCCGCGCGCCCCATCGTCCCGTCCTCGAGGATCACGTCGACCTCGACGGTCGGATTGCCCCGGCTGTCGAGGATCTCGCGGGCGACGATGTCGGTGATGGTGCTCATGGCCGGGGCTCCGTTGCGCCTGTGCTTACGGTTCGCGACAGGCGGTCGCACGTGCGGGCCCCGGCGTAAAGGCTCCGCGGCGCCCCCGGGGCGCGCAACGCGGATCGCGGCGGCTCAGGTCTCGCCGGCCGCCTGCATCAGTTCGCAGGGGCGCAGGAGGACGGCGCAATGCGCCCCCTCGAGCCGGATGATGCCGTTCTTGCGCAGTTGCGTGAACGTCCGGCTGACGGTCTCGGTGGTGATGCCGAGGAAATCGGCGATGTCGGCTCGCCCCATCGGCAGGAGCACGCGCGACCCCGCCGCTAGGGGCTCCCTCTGTCGCCGCGCGATGTCGAGGAGGAAGGCTGCGAGCTTGGCCTGCGCCGAGCGGTTCGCGGTCATGATGATGCCGTCGAGGCGGGTGTCGATCTCGCGGAGCGCACCGCGCACGAGGTGCCCGTGCACCTCGGGGTCGACCCACGGCTCGACCAGGGCGCGCAGGGCGTAGGGGCGCACGGATCCGTCGGTCACGGCGTGACAGTCGCACGAGTGATGGCCGTTGGCCGCATAGCCCACCGTCTCGCCGGCGAAGGCGAAGCCCACGACCTTGCGCTGTCCCCCGGCGGTCGTCTTCGACAGGCGGAAGATGCCCTCGAGCACCTGGTAGCAGTAGGTCGCGTCGTCGTCCTCAAAGTAGAGCCACTGTCCCGCCTCGAGATGGCGGACGGGGCGGCGTCGCATGGATGGGCTGTCGGTCGCGCCATCCTGAGGCGCCGTCCCGAGCTCGAACCTGCCATCCATGCCCACCCCCATGACCGCTTGAGAAGCACATGGGGACGTTGCGCAGCAATGCTGTCCGACCAATAGTATCAAACTGTAACGAAGTGCACGCTAGGCGGTGCAGGCCATGCGCATTCTCGTCGTCGACGACGAGCCCAAGATACGGACCCTGCTGCGGCGCTGTCTCGAGGACGGCGGCTTTCGCGTGGCCGAGGCCGAGGGGTTCAGCGACGCCCTCGCGGCGCTGCGTGACGGCGAAATCGACCTCGTGACGCTCGACCTGTCGCTCGGGGCCGAGGACGGCCTCGACCTCGCGCGGGCGCTCCAGGCCGAGCGCCCGGTGCCCCTCGTCATGGTGACGAGCCGCGACGACGTCATCGACCGGGTCGTCGGGCTCGAACTCGGGGCGGACGACTACATCACCAAGCCCTTTCACCCGCGGGAAGTGGTCGCTCGGGTCCGCTCCGTCCTCCGTCGCGCGCGGGGGGGCGGCGACGCGCCGGCGGAGCCCCGCCGGTGCCGCGTCGACGGCATTACCGTCGACCTCGACCGGCTGCAGATCGTGGGCCGCGACGGCCGGCCGGTGGAGATGACGGGCGCCGACATGCGCCTGCTCGAGGTCTTTCTCACGCACCCCAAGCGGGTGCTGTCGCGGGAACTGATGATGGATCTGCTCGGCGGCGGGCAGTGGTCGCCGCTCGACCGCACGATCGACAACCAGGTGGCGCGGCTGCGCAAGAAGATCGAGAGCGATCCTGCCGACCCGCACCTCGTCAAGACGGTGCGCGGCGTCGGCTACACGCTCGCCGCCGACGTCGCCTGGGCCTCAGTCACCGTCGAGGAGTGACCGCAGGCAGCGGGCCAGCGCCGCCTGCCGGTAGGGCTTGCGCAGGAACGCCGCGCCCTCGATCGCGGTGTCGGGCCAGGAATGCCCCGAGGTGAGGAGGATGCGGACCTGCGGACGCTCGCGCGCGACCTGCCGCGCGAGGTCGCCGCCGGAGACGCCGCCGGGCAGGACGAGGTCGGTGAAGAGGAGGGCGATGTCGTGACGCTCCGCCAGGTGCCGGCGCGCCGCCGCCCCGTCGGCGGCGTCGAGGCAGGCGTAGTCGAGGGCGGCGAGCCGGGCCTGGGTCAGGCGGCGCACCGCCGCGTCGTCCTCAACCAGGAGCACGACCTCGCCCCGGCCCTGCGGCAGCGCCTCGGGGGTGCCGTGCTCGCGCGTCGGCCGCTCGGGCACGGCGGGGAGGTAGAGGTTGATCGTGGTTCCGCGCCCCGTCTCGCTGTAGATGGTCACGTGGCCGCCCGACTGGCGAATGTAGCCGTAGACGGTCGCGAGCCCCAGGCCGGTGCCGCGCCCGAGGGGCTTGGTCGTGAAGAAGGGCTCGAACGCGCGCCGCTGCGTCTCGGGCGCCATGCCCTCGCCGGTGTCGGATACGCTGATGCGCACGTAGTTTCCGGGTGTCGCGTCGAGTTCCTCGGCGATGTAGGCGTCGTCGATCTCGGCCCGCGAGGTCTCGATGGTGAGCCGCCCGCCCGACGGCATCGCGTCGCGCGCGTTCAGGGCGAGGTTCAGAAGCGCCCCCTGCAGCTGCGCCGCGTCGGCGTGCACCTTCCAGAGGCCCGGGCCGTGCCGCACCTCGAGCCGGCACGCCTCCGACAGGCTGTTCCGCAGAAGGCTCGCGGTGCGGTCGATCAGGCGCGGGACGTCGATGTCCTCGGGTGCGAGATCGCCCTGCCGCGCGAAGGCGAGGAGCCGCGCGATCAGGTCGGCGCCCAGCGCCGCGGCGTCGAGCGCGTCCTCCACAAGCGCCCGGTCCCGCGCGGTCTCGATGCGGGGCGCGAGAAGTTCCAAATTTCCTGTAACGACGGTCAGCAAATTGTTGAAATCGTGCGCTATTCCCTGCGTAAGCTCGCCCACCGCCTCGAGCCGCTGCGCGCGCTCAGCCCGGCGCTCCGCCGTGTGGCGGGCGGTCAGGTCGTGGAGGATGGCGACGAACAGGATCTCGCCGTGCGACTCCGCCCGACCGACCGTCACGTGCAGCGGGAACACCGTGCCGTCGGCACGCCGACCCTCGACCTCGCGGCCGCGGCCGATGATCCGTCGCTCGCCGGTCTCGAGGTGGTGGCGCATATAGCCGTCGTGCTCGCGCGCCCAGCGCGCGGGCATCAGGATGTCGACCTTGCGACCGACCATGTCCTCCGGCGCGCGGCGGAAGAGGCGCCCGGCGGATCCGTTGACCTCGAGGATCCGTCCTTCCGCGTCGGCGACGACTACGGCATCGTCCGCCGTCTCCAGCAGGGCCGTCAGCAGCCTCTCGCCACGGCGCGGGTCGGATCGGTCCGGACGCTCCATCGCGGGCGATGTAGGCGGGCGCCCGCGGCGGACGCAACCGCGATGGCGCCGCACGGGCGGCACCGGTAGCCGGCGGATCGCGATCTAGGCCGGCACCAGCACGGCCGCGCCCTCGAGCCGTCCCCGGCGCAGATCGTCGAGGGCCGCGTTCGCTTCCCGCAGCGGATAGGCGACGGTCTCGGTACGGACGCCGGCAACCGCGGCGGCGGGGAAGAACGCCTCGCCGTCGGCGCGGGTCAGGTTGGCGACGGAGCGGATCTGCCGCTCCTCCCAGAGGTCGGCGTAGGGGAAGGACGGGATGTCGCTCATGTGAATGCCGCCGCAGATCACCCGGCCGCCCTTGCGCACCGCGCGCAGCGCGGCCGGCACGAGCGCGCCTATCGGCGCGAACAGGATGGCGGCGTCGAGCGGCCGCGGGCTCGGAGCGTCGGATCCGCCCGCCCAGACGGCGCCGAGGCGGCGGGCGAAATCCTGCGCCTGCGCGTCGCCGGGCGCGGTGAAGGCATAGACCTCCTTTCCCTCGGCGACGGCGATCTGGCAGAGGATGTGCGCCGCCGCGCCGAACCCGTAGAGCCCGAGCCGGGTCTCGGGCGCGGCCATCGCGTAGCTGCGCCAGCCGATCAGCCCCGCGCAGAGGAGGGGCGCCAGAGCCACCGGGTCGGCGTCGTCGTCGAGCGGAAAGGCGTAGGCGGCATCGGCGAGGCAGGCCCCGGCAAAGCCGCCGTTCCGAGTGTACCCCGTGAACAGCGGCGCATCGCAGAGGTTCTCCCGCCCCGACCTGCAGTACGGGCAAGTCCCGCAGGTCCGCCCGAGCCACGGGATGCCGACTCGCTGCCCCTCCGCAAGGGTGACGCCTTCGCCGCGGCGCCGGACCCGGCCGACGATCTCGTGGCCCGGAACGATCGGCAGCGCGGGCCCGGTCAGGTCGCCGTCGCAGACGTGCAGGTCCGTGCGGCAGACGCCGCAGGCTTCGACCTCGACGACGATCTCGCCCGTCCCCGGCGCGGGAACGGTGAGCTCCACCTCATCCAACGGCTGCCCCTGGCGCCGGAGGATCATCGCCTGCGTGGCTGTCGACCCCTCCCTCATCGCAGCCTCCCCGCAGTCCCTTCCGGCACAGTCTACCGTGATCGGAGGCGTCGGCATTGCGCGGGGTCAATGCCCGCGCACCGGCCTCACGGCTGCAGCAGGATCTTGCCGCGATGGCCGCCCGCCTCGATCATCCGGTGCGCTTCCGCCGCCTCGGAAAGGGGCAGGATTGCATGGGTGACGGGCTTCAGCCGCCGCGCGGCGAAGAGCGGCCAGACCCGCTCGCGAAGATCGGCGGCGACGGCCGCCTTGAACGCATCGGGCCGCGAGCGCAGCGTCGAACCGGTCAGGGTGAGCCGCTTCAGCATGACCGGCATCAGGTCCACCTCGACCCTGGATCCGGCGTTGAAGGCGAGCTGGATGATCCGCCCGTCGGGCCGCGCCGCCTTGATGTTGCGCACGACATAGTCGCCGCCGACGATGTCGAGGATGATGTCGGCGCCGCCGGCGTCGCGGCAGACGGCGACGAAATCCTCCGACGTGTAGTCGATGGCGCGCTCGGCGCCGAGGTCGCGGACGAAGCGCGCGGCGGCGTCCGACGACACCGTCGCCATCACCTTGAGACCGAAGGCGGCGCCGAGCTGGACCGCGGTCGTGCCGATGCCGCCCGCCCCGCCATGCACGAGGAGCGTGCGGCCCTCGGCCACCTCGTGCCCGTGGAACACGTTGCTCCAGACGGTGCAGTAGGTCTCGGGCAGGCCGGCGGCGTCCTCGACGGCGACCCCCTCGGGAACCGGCAGGCAATGGCCGGCATCGACGGCGACCGCTTCGGCATAGCCTCCGCCGTTGACGAGCGCGCAGACGGCGTCGCCGACGCGCCAGGGGACCTCGCCCTCGCCCACCGCGACGACCTCGCCCGCGACCTCGAGACCGAGGAGGTCCGAGGCGCCCTTCGGCGGCGGGTACTGGCCGCGCCGCTGCACCAGATCGGGCCCGTTCACGCCGGCCGCCGCGACACGGATCAGCACCTCGCCCATCGCCGGGACGGGCACCGGCCGCGTGCCCGCGACGAGCACGTCGGGCCCGCCCGGCTCGCGCATCTCCACGACATGCATCGTCTCGGTCATCGTCGTCCTCCCTTTCCTGGCCCGCTCCTACGGATCCGACAGGCCGCATTCCAGTCCCGAGCAAGAAAATTGCGCGGCGCCATTGATCCCCGATACGGCTGGTCTATGGTATCCCAGCGACCACGAGGGGGCGAGGCCGGGATCGAGGATGAAGCTGCAGCCGATCGCCAACCTGACCCTGAAGGATCATGTCTACGACGCGCTCCGCACTGCGATCACCGGCATGGACATCTATGGGCCCGAGGCCGACCTGCGTCTCGACGAGCGCTCCCTGGCCGAGCAGCTCGGCATCTCGCGCACGCCGCTCCGTTCCGCCATCGCGCGGCTCGAGCAAGACGGACTCGTCTCGGTGGTGCCGCGCCGCGGGGTCTTCGTTCAGCGCAAGAGCCTGGCCGAGATCCTCGAGATGATCGTCGCGTGGGCCGCGCTCGAGAGCATGGCGGCCCGCCTCGCGGCCGACCGCGCGAGCGATGCCGAAATTGCCTCGCTGCGTCGCATCGCCGCCGAGTATCCCAGGCCGGACGCGGCCCTGCGGGTGCCGGAGTATTCCGGGGCCAACATCCTGTTCCACCAGACCATCCTCGAGATCTCGGGGTGCCGGCTCCTGCGCAGGATGGCCGAGGGCCTGTTTCTTCACATGAACGCGGTGCGCCTGCGCGCAATGGGCGAAGGCGACCGCGTCAGCCGATCGATCGACGATCACGGCGGCATCATCGACGCCCTGGTGCGCCGGGATGCCGACGGGGCGGCGCGCCGCGTCCGCGAGCACACGATGCGCCTGCACGACCACGTCCGCGATGCCTGGACCGAATTCGGTTTGGCGCGCCCGAACGATGCCGCGGCGGACGCCACGCCGCGGTGGAACGGCGCATGAGGCGGCGGCGCGGTCCGGCCACGCGCCGGAGGACGAACGAGACCGTTTGGAGGTGGAAGCGATGAAAGCACTCGAAGGCGTCCGGATCCTAGACTTCACGCACGTGCAGTCCGGGCCGACCTGCACCCAGCTTCTGGCATGGTTCGGAGCCGACGTCATCAAGGTCGAGCGGCCGGGCGTCGGCGACGCCACGCGCAAGCAGCTGGTCGACGTGCCGGGGGCCGACAGCCTCTACTTCACCATGCTCAACCACAACAAGCGGTCGATCGAGCTGAACTCCAAGAACGAGACGGGCAAGGAGGTGCTGACCCGCCTGATCAAGGAGTGCGACGTGCTGGTCGAGAACTTCGCGCCCGGCGCGCTCGACCGCATGGGCTTCGGCTGGGAGCGGATCCAGGAGATCAACCCCCGCATGATCATGGCCTCGGTCAAGGGGTTCGGGCCGGGCAAGTACGAGGACTGCAAGGTCTACGAGAACGTGGCGCAGTGCGCCGGCGGCTCGGCCTCCACGACCGGGTTCCTGGACGGGCCGCCGCTCGTCACCGGGGCGCAGATCGGCGATTCCGGCACCGGGCTGCACCTCGCGCTCGGCATCGTCACGGCCCTCTACCAGCGCGAGAAGTCGGGCCGCGGCCAGAGGGTGCTGGCGCCGATGCAGGACGGGGTGCTGAACCTCTGCCGGGTCAAGCTGCGCGACCAGCAGCGCCTCGCCGCAGGGCCGCTCAAGGAGTACTCGCAGTACGGCGAGGGCATTCCCTTCGGCGAGGCCGTGCCGCGCGCCGGCAACGACTCGGGTGGCGGCCAGCCGGGGCGCATCCTCAAGTGCAAGGGTTGGGAGGACGACCCCAACGCCTACACCTACTTCATCACCCAGGCGGCGGTCTGGGAGAAGATCTGCGACGTCATCGGCGAGCCCGAGTGGAAAACGGCTAAGGGCTACGCGACGCCGCCCGAGCGGCTCGACAAGCTGAACGAGATCTTCGGGCGGATCGAGGAGTGGACCATGACCAAGGACAAGTTCGAGGTCATGGAGATCTGCAACCCGCTGGGCATCCCCGTGGGCCCGATCCTGTCGATGAAGGAGCTGATGGAGGACGAGGGCCTGCGCCAGACGGGCACCATCGTCGATGTCGAGCACCCCGAGCGCGGCACCTACGTTTCGGTCGGCTGCCCGATCAAGCTCTCCGACAGCCCGGTCGACGTTGTCCGCTCGCCGCTTCTCGGCGAACACACGACCGAGATCCTGAGCTCGGTCCTCGGCTACCAGGGCGACGAGCTCGAGCGGGTGGTGAACTCGGGCGCCGTGGGCGAGACCAAGCGGGTCGCGGCGGAATAGTCGGAAACGTCGGACGAAGGGACGGCGCCAGCGTTGACGGTGCGCGCGGGCGACGGACGAAGTGGGCGGGCAATCGGCGCGGCCAACGCGCCCGAACGGGGGAGGAAAGACGTGTCTGACATTGCCATCGCCCGCGCTGCCCGCAAGAGGCCGATACAGGAGATCGGCTCCGCACTCGGCATCCCGCCCGAACACCTGCTGCCCTACGGTCATGACAAGGCGAAGATCTCGGGCGACTTCATCGCCAACCTCGGCGACCGCGGAGACGGACATCTGGTGCTGGTCACGGCGGTGAACCCCACCCCCGCGGGCGAGGGCAAGACCACGACCACCGTGGGCCTCGGCGACGGGCTGAACGCGATCGGCCGCCAGACCGCGATCTGCATCCGCGAGGCGTCGCTCGGGCCCTGCTTCGGAATGAAGGGGGGCGCGGCGGGCGGCGGCCACGCGCAGGTGGTGCCGATGGAGGACATGAACCTCCACTTCACCGGCGACTTCCACGCGATCACCAGCGCCCACAACCTGCTCGCGGCGCTCCTCGACAACCACATCTACTGGGGCAATGCCGAGGACATCGACATCCGCCGCATCGTCTTCCGGCGCGTCATGGACATGAACGACCGCGCGCTGCGCGAGATCGTCTGCGGCCTCGGCGGGGTGCCGAACGGTTTCCCGCGCGAAGCCGGCTTCGACATCACCGTCGCCTCCGAGGTCAT
>CAYMRW010000033.1:0-13951 GCA_964392825.1 uncultured Rhodobacterales bacterium | reverse complement strand
TGCTTCTGCCGGCGGTCTGGCGGGGGGTCGCCGCAGCGCGGTCCTGAACGCATCGCGGTAGGGGCTGCAGCGTCACGCCACGGCCTCCGTCTCGATCCGGACGCTGGCCTCGAGCGTCTGGTGAACGGGGCACTTGTCGGCGATCTCCATGAGCTTGGCCCGCTGCGTGTCGTCGAGATCGCCCTCCAGACGGATACGGCGCCGGAAGACGTCGATCCTGCCCGTGTCGCCGTCTCCGGCATCGGGCGCGTGTTCCTTGGCGTGCTCGACGTCGACCGCGACATGGTCGAGCGGCCATCTCTTCCGCCGCGCATAGAGCCGGATCGTCATCGACGTGCAGGCACCGAGCCCCGCCGAGACGAGGCCGTAGGGCGTGGGCCCGCGATCGGTTCCGCCGAAGCTCGCGGGCTCGTCGGCGATCAGATGGTGCCGCGGCCCGGCCATGACATCCTGGATGAATCCGTCCGGATCGCCTTCGCTGACCCGCACGATACCCTCTGGCGCGCCCGCGGGCGGCGCTGGACGGTCGAGGTCGAGGTAGCGCCCCGCCCACGCCGCGATGACCTCGGCGGCGTACTCGGCGTCGGCGGCGCGCGAGATCAGATGGTCGGCGTCGTCGAGCGTCACGAAGCTCTTGGGGTGTCGCGCGGCAGCGAAGATTCGCGTGGCGTTGTCGATGCCGACGATGGCGTCGCGCGGGGCGTGCATGACGAGCAGCGCCCGGCCGAGGTGGCGGATCGCGGGCTCCAGCCGCTCGCCCGAGACGTCCTCGACGAAGGCGCGGCCGATGCGGATGGGGCGGCCGCCGAGGTCCACGTCCGCCGACCCCTCGTCCGCGATCCGTTCCAGCGCATCTGCGAAGTTGTGCGTCACGTGTCCGGGATCGAAGGGGGCCCCGAGGGTGACGACGCCGCGGGCGGCCGCGATCTCGCCCGCGGCGCGCAGGATGGCCGCGCCGCCGAGCGAGTGCCCGACGAGCAGGGCCGGCGCCATCCCGCGCGCCGTCAGCGCCCTGGCCGCCGCGACGAGGTCGGCGACGTTGCTCTGGAACGTCGTGTTGGCGAACTCGCCGCCCGAATGGCCGAGGCCCGTGAAGTCGAAGCGCAGGACCGCGATCCCCTCCGCGGCGAGGCGGCCGGCGATCCGCCGCGCCGCCACCACGTCCTTGCCGCAGGTGAAGCAATGCGCGAAGAGCGCCGTCGCGAGATGCGGTCCGTCAGGCAGATCGAGCCGCGCGGCCAGCTCATCACCGGCGTGTCCCTCGAACGTGAATCTCTCCGTCGGCATGGCCATCTCCTCCCGCGTTTCCGGCGCCTTCGCCACGGCATACCTCATCGCCCCCCGTCACGACACTCGGACGCCGGATGAGGGCGCAGGAACCCGAGGACCCGGCTTCGGCGGGCCAACCGGCCCCACTTCCGCGCCAACCGCGTCGGGGGTAGAACCGCGGCCGATGCCGAGGTCCGCGATCTCCAGACAGATGCGGGACGGGGTGACCCTGTCTGGCCGCCGGGCATAGGCACGATGCTGCGCGGCCTCGACATACGGCACATCCTGATCATCGACCGCCTGCAGCTCGAGTTCCGCCCGGGCCTTAACGTCCTCACGGGCGAGACGGGGGCGGGCAAGTCGATCCTCCTCGACGCGCTGGGCTTCGTGCTCGGCTGGCGCGGCCGGGCCGAGATCGTGCGTGCCGGACGCGATGCGGGCGAGGTCTCGGCGTGGTTCGAGCTCGCGGCCGATCACCCGGCCCGCGCAACGCTCGACGCGGCGGGGCTCGCGGCGGGGGACGAACTTGTGCTCCGCCGGACGGTCACGCGGGACGGCCGGAAGACGGCGTACGTCAACGACCGGCGCGTCTCGGGCGACGTCCTGCGCCGGCTGTCGGACACGCTCGTCGAGCTGCACGGCCAGCATGGCGAGCGTGGCCTTCTCGACCCGCGCGGGCACCGCGACCTTCTCGATGCCGTGGGCGCGCTGGACGACCTGCGGGCGGCGACCGGGGCGGCGTGGTCGAAGCTGCGCGCGGTCGAGCGTGCCCGCGACACCGCCGCGGGGCGACTCGAGGACGCGAAGCGCGAGGAGGCGTTCGTCCGCCACGCGGCCGCCGAGCTCGAGGAGCTCGACCCGCAGCCCGAGGAGGAGGCGGCGCTCGACCAGCGACGCCGGATGATGCGCGCGGCCGCGGCCCTGCGCGAGGACGTCGCCCGGGCGGCGGCGGCACTGGGTCCGGAGGGCGCCGAGGCACCGATGCTCGATGCCGCCCGTTGGCTGGACGGCGCCGCCGCGGCAGCGGAAGGCCTGCTCGACGGACCGATCGAGGTGCTTTCGCAGGCCCTCGACCGCATCGCCGAGGCGCAGTCCGGGGTCGAGGACGCGCTCCGCGCCATGGACTTCGACCCGATCGAGCTCGAGGCTGCCGAGGATCGGCTGTTCGCGATCCGCGGGCTTGCGCGCAAGCACGACGTGCCGGCCGACGAACTGCCGTCGCTGCGTGAGGCGTTCCGCGCCCGTCTCGATGCGCTCGACACCGGCGTGTCGGAGCTGGCGCGGATCGCGGAGCAACACGATGCGGCGCGTGCCGCCTACGACACCGCCGCCGCGACCCTTGGCGCCGCGCGTCGCGAAGCGGCCCGACGGCTCGACGCGGCGATGGCAGGTGAACTCGCGCCCCTCCGGCTCGAGCGGGCGGAGTTCCGGACCGAGATCGCCGGGTCCGAGCCGGGACCCGCCGGGCGCGACGCCGTCACCTTCACCGTCGCGACGGGGCCGGGGACACCGGCGGGGCCGCTCTCGCGCATCGCCTCGGGCGGCGAACTCAGCCGGTTCCTCCTCGCGCTCAAGGTCTGCCTGATGGCCGACGCCGCGGGCGTCACACTGATTTTCGACGAGATCGACCGGGGCGTGGGCGGGGCGACGGCGGACGCGGTCGGCCGTCGCCTGGCCGACATCGCGCAGGGCGCGCAGGTTCTCGTCGTCACGCATGCCCCTCAGGTGGCGGCGCTTGCCGACCACCACTGGCGGGTCGAGAAGCATGTCGGCGAGACGGAAACGACGTCCACCGTCGTGTCGCTCGACGCGGCCGCCCGCATCGACGAGATCGCGCGGATGCTCGCGGGCGGCACCGTCACCGACGAGGCGCGCGGCGCCGCGCGCGCCCTCCTCTCCGGCTAGGCGGCGGTCCGCGACGCCGGTGTCTTGGGTCCGGCGTCGGAACCGGGTCGCGCCCCCGCTTCGGCGCCGCGCCGGGAATTGTCCGCCACGGCGAGGCGACCGGCGGCCCTTTGTGGTCGCTCGCGGCCGAGCGGACGGGGCCTGCGCGCTTCCGGTGTTGCCGCCGCGGCGGTGATGAATACGCGACGGATCGACAATTATTGCAAAGCAGCGCTTCGAGGCAGATCTCTCGCTCCGGTGGCAGAGCCTCGGGGTTGTCGGGCTCGCGTCTGTGCCGTCGTCGCATAAGGCCAGGCTGGTTCCCAAGGTCCGGCGGAGAATGACCGAGGGCGAGGAAGCGTGCCGCGCAGGCACGTCGCCGTCGAGCGCCAGGGCATCGGCCGGAACGGTGACCCATGCCACGCTCGGTGCCCCCGCCGACCGCCGGCAGTCGACGCCATGGCAAATGCCGCCAAGGTCCGGACAGCGGCGATCGTGGAGCGGCCCCTGCCGCAGCCGCATCCGCCCGCGAGCTTCGGCGCCGTCAGTCGTTGCAGGGCCAGGCGGCGAGGTCCGTGTCGAAGGCGGGATGCCGCATCTCCGCCCCGGGCTCGATCCCGATGGCGGCCGCGAGGCCGCCGTTGATCTCGAGTGCCGCGAGGACGTCGTCGCCGCCGGCGATCGGGGTTTCGTCGAGCGGCACGGCCCGCTCGTGCACCCGCGTCACCGTGCCGGTCTCGTCGATGAAGATGATGTCGAGCGGGATCAGCGTGTTGCGCATCCAGAACGATACGGGCTGGGGCCGTTCGTAGACGAAAAGCATGCCCTGCCCCGTCGGCAGCGACGACCGGTGCATCAGCCCCTCCGCCCGCTCTGCCGCGTCGTCGGCGATCTCGACCGCGAACCGTGCCGCGCCGAAATCGCCGCGGAGTTCGACCTGATCCAGGGAGCACGCGGCATGAAGCGTCGCAGGCAACGCCGCGGCGAGCGCGAAGAGGCCGGCGAGACGCCTCATTCCCGCTCCTTGAGCGCCATCTCCCAGCTCGTCACCTGCTGCGCCATGCGTCCGCGCTTGCCCTCGACCACGCGCAGGCCCACCGCCTCGCCCGGCTGCAGATCGGCAAGGCCGGACCGCCGCAACACCTCGATGTGCAAAAAGACGTCCCCGGAACGACCGAAGACGTTGGCGAAGCCGAACCCCTTGGCCTTGTCGAACCACTTCACGCGAGCCGGTTCGAGCGGAAGCTCCTCGACGGACGGCGTATCGGGATCCGACAGCTCGGTCAGCGGCTGGCTGTCGCCCTCGGGCGGGTGGATCTCGTGGACCTCGGTCGCCTGGGCGCCGCGGGCGGTGTCCTGAACGCTCACCTCGACGCTGGCGCCATCGGCTACGGAACTCTGTCCGAAGTTCCGCAGCACGTTAGCGTGCAGGAGAATGTCCGGGCCGCCATCCTCCGCCACGACGAAGCCGAACCCCTTCGACGGGTCGAACCACTTCACGTGCCCGACAACGCGACGTATCTCGGAGCCGGGCGCCCTCATGCTGTCGTCTGATCCCCGCTCGCCGGCATGTTCAACAGACTTTATCAAATTCGTCTACCGCAGGGCATTCACACACCGATCGAAACACGAAGATTATCACTACCGTAACATCGTTTCAGGCGATGTCATGGATTAAGTCGCTTTCTTGTCCAGCTTTCGTCGTCCGCTTTGCGAGTGAACACAAAGCGGTCATGCAGGCGGTAGGCGCCATCCGCCCAGAGCTCGATCTCGACGGGCACGAGGCGGTAGCCGCCCCAGAACGGCGGCCGCGACGGCGTCTCGCCCAACTCCCGTCGAAGGCGATCGACCTCTTCCATCAAGGCTTCACGGGACGCCAGAGGTCGCGACTGACGCGACGCCCAGGCTCCGATCCGACTGTCGAGCGGGCGCGAAGCGAAGTAGTCGTCGGCGACCTCGCCGTCTTCCTTCGAGACCTCTCCGCGGACGCGAACCTGCCGGCCAAGGGATTTCCAATGGCAGACGAACGCGGCCTTGCCGCTATCGGCGATCTCGCGACCCTTTGCGCTTTCGTAATTCGAGAAAAAGACGAACGAGCCCGCGTCGATTTCCTTGAGAAGAACGATGCGGACGTTCGGCATTCCGGCGGCATCGACCGTCGCAAGGGCAATCGCATTCGGATCGGACGGTTCGCTCGCCGTCGCCTCGCCGAGCCAACGCTCGAAGATACGCACGGGATCGCTGCCCTCAAAGATTGTGCCCGCCATCGCCAAGTCCCGTCGCCCGCCCCGTTTCGGGCTATCCCGGCCGGCCGCTCGGCACAAGGCGGCACGCTTGATGCCCCTGAACCAATGACATACGACGGCCGCTGACGGACGGCATGGGAGATGAGATGGCGGGCGGTCTGATGCAGGGCAAGCGCGGTCTCATCATGGGGCTCGCCAACGACAAGTCGATAGCCTGGGGCATAGCGCGCATCTGCGCCGAACACGGGGCCGAACTCGCTTTCTCGTATCAGGGCGAGGCCCTGCGAAAGCGGGTCGTGCCACTTGCGCAACAGGCCGGATCGGACTTCGTTCTGCCGTGCGACGTCGGCGACGAGCAGAGCGTCGACGAGCTCTTCGCCGCCCTTAGCGAGCGATGGGGTCGCCTCGACTTCGTCGTCCACGCCATCGGCTTTTCGGACAAGGGCGAACTGCGCGGACGTTATGTGGATACGACGCGCGACAATTTCCGCATGTCGCTCGACATCTCGGTCTACTCTTTCACCGCAATCTGCCGCCGCGCCGCCGACATGATGCCGCGGGGCGGGTCGCTCCTTACGCTGACCTACTACGGCGCCGAGAAGGTAATGCCGCATTACAACGTGATGGGCGTTGCCAAAGCGGCTCTCGAGGCTTCCGTCAGATACCTCGCCGAGGATCTCGGCAAGGACGGCATTAGGGTGAACGCGATCTCGGCGGGAACGATCAAGACGCTCGCCGCATCGGGGATTGGCGATTTTCGCTACATCTTGAAGTGGAATGAATACAACGCGCCCCTGCGCCGCACCGTCACGCAGGAGGAGGTCGGCAAGTCGGCGCTCTACCTTCTGTCCGACCTCGCCTCGGCGACGACGGGAGAGGTCCTGCATGTCGACGCGGGCTACCATGTCGTCGGCATGAAGGCCGTCGACGCACCCGACATCGTCAGGGACTGACCGTGCGGGGGGCCTTGCCATCCGTCCGGATCGCCCAGCGTCCGCGGGATCCGCGGATCGAGCGGCGCCCGGCGTCGGGGCGGCCCGGGCGGGCGCGCGCGTGCGCCCCGGGGGACGCATGACCGATCGCCTGCCGCACGAGAAGGGGTTCCACGTCTCGTGGGACCAGCTCCATCGCGACGCGCGGGCCCTCGCTTGGCGGCTCGACGGGCACGGACCGGAGGGGGGCGGCTGGCGCGCCGTCGTCGCCATCACCCGCGGCGGGATGGCGCCGGCGATGATTGTCGCGCGCGAGCTCGACATCCGCGTCATCGACACGATCAGCGTCAAGTCCTACGACCACCAGCATCAGTCCGAGACCAAGGTGCTGAAGCACCCCGACGCGGTCCTCATGCGGGATGGCACCGGCGTCCTGATCGTCGACGACCTCGTCGACACCGGCCGCACGCTGGAACTCGTGCGGGACCTCTACCCCAGGGCGCATCTCGCGACGGTATACGCCAAGCCCGCGGGCCGCGCGCAGGTCGATACCTTCGTCACCGAAGTCAGCCAGGACACGTGGATCTTCTTCCCGTGGGACATGGCTCTGCAATACGTGCAGCCCTACCGCGGCACGGATTGACGCCGTTGCCGCGGGATTCGCGCTCCACCCACGAACCGGGGCCGGCGGCGATGCGCCGCGGGGCGACCGCGGCCACCTTCCCGCCCCCGGTGATGGAAGCCCGCCGATGGGTGGAGGACCTGCCATCCCCGCCGGGCCGGCCCCTCCTGAACGTCAGCCAGGCCGCGCCCGTCGCGCCGCCGCCCCCGCCGCTGCGCGCGGCGATGGCGGATGCCGTCATGGAAGACGCCGGCTCCCATCTCTACGGACCCGTACTCGGCCTCCCCGATCTGCGGCAGGGCATCGCCGCGGAGTGGGCGCGCCTTTACGCAGGGGACATCCAGGCCGAGCAGGTCGCCGTGACGCCGGGATGCAACCAGGCGTTCTGCGCCGCCATGTCCGCCCTCGCAAGGCCCGGCGACGAAGTGATCCTGCCCCTGCCGTGGTACTTCAATCACAAGATGTGGCTCGACATGAGCGGCGTCACGGCGGTGCCGCTGGCGACCGGCGAGGGCCTGCTTCCGCGACCGGAGGAGGCAGCGCGCCTGGTCACCGACGCCACCCGGGCGATCGTGATAGTCACTCCGAACAACCCGACCGGCGTCGAATACCCCGCCGCGACGCTGGCGGCGTTCCGCGATCTCTGCCGCGAGCGTGGCATCCATCTGCTCGTCGACGAGACCTACCGCGACTTCCAGAGCCGCCCGGGGGCACCGCACGATCTCTTTTCCGACCCGCGCTGGGACGAGGTGGTGGTGCACCTCTACTCCTTCTCCAAGGCGTATCGGCTGACCGGGCACCGCGTCGGCGCGGTCCTGGCAGCACCGTGGCTGCTCGCCGAGATCGAGAAGTTCCTCGACACCGTCGCCATCTGCGCACCGCAACTGGGCCAGCGTGCCGCGCTCTGGGGGCTGCGCCACCTGAGCGGCTGGCTGTCCGGGGAACGCGCCGAGATCCTTGCCCGGGCGGACGCGTCGCGCGAGGTCTTCGCCGGTCTCGCCGGCTGGCGGCTTCTCGGTTGTGGCGCCTACTTCGCCTACGCCGAAACCCCGTTCCGGATGCCGTCGGATCGGCTGGCGCAGCATCTCGTCCGCGAGGCGGGCGTGCTGCTCCTGCCCGGAACCATGTTCCGCCCGGCCGACGACCCGCGAGGCGCGCGCGAGGTCCGTATTGCCTTCGCCAATGCCGACACCGCCGGACTGAATGAGCTCGGGCATCGGCTATCCCGCATTGACCTGCCCCGCACCTGACCGCCCCTGCCGCATCGATAGCACCGCCGCCTTGCCAGCCGTGGCCCGACCGCCGCTAGACGCCGTGCCCTGGCTCGCCTAGACCGGGCGGCGTCCGATTGGAGGGTGCGATGGCGGTGAAGGGCGCGAAGGGCAGGACGGGCCGCGTCGTCGTGTGGGTGATCGTCGCGCTTCTCATCGTCGGCCTCGCTGGCTTCGGCGCCACCAGCTTCGGCGGCGGCGTCGGGCGCCTTGGTCAGGTCGGCGAGGTCGAAATTACCGCTGATGAGTACGCGCGCGCCCTGCGGGCGGATCTGCGGCAGATCTCGGAGGAGACCGGCCAACCCTTCACCATGGAGGCGGCGCGCGCCTTCGGCATCGACCGGAGGGTGCTGGCGCGCCTGGTCGGCCGCGCCGCGCTCGACGACGAGGCGCGGCGCATCGGCCTCTCGGTCGGCGACGCGCATGTCGCCCGGGAAATCCGTGCCATCCCCGCCTTCCAGGGCCTCAATGGCGATTTCGACCGCGAGGCCTACGAGTTCGTGCTCGAGCGCGAAGGACTGGACGCGGCCCAGTTCGAGGAGCAGGTACGCTCAGACGCCGCCCGCGGCCTCCTGCAGGCGGCGGTGGCTGGCGGCGTGCGCATCCCGGATGTCTTCGCCGACACGCTCTACGCCCATGAGCACGAGCAACGCGGCGTGACCTGGGCGGTGCTGTCCCCCGACAAGCTGGAGGCCGAGGTGCCGGAGCCCACGGAGGCCGAGCTCGAGGCGTTCCACGCCGAGAACGCGCAGGCTTTCACGGCGCCCGAGGAACGGGCCCTCACCTACGCATGGATCACGCCCGACATGCTCGCGGGCGAGATGGAGACCGACGAAGCGATGCTGCGTGACCTCTACGAGGAGAGGCAGGTCGAATACCGCCAGCCCGAGCGACGCCTCGTCGAGCGCCTGGTCTTCGGCAGCGAGGCGGAGGCGCAGGCGGCCGCCGACGCCATCGCCGCGGATGAGACGACCTTCGACGCGCTCGTCGCGGAGCGCAACCTCACCTTGGCCGACGTCGATCTGGGCGACGTCCGGCGCGACGATCTCGGCGCCGCCGCCGATCCGGTCTTCGCGCTCGACGAGCCGGGGGTCGCCGGACCGGCTGCGACGGACCTCGGGCCGGCGCTGTTCCGCGTGAACGCGATCCTCGGCGCCACCGAGATCCCCTTCGAGGAAGCCCGCGAGGACCTCGCCGCGGAAGTGGAGGCGGACCGTGCCCGCCGCACGATCGAGGACATGGAGAGCGGCATCGAGGACTTGCTGGCCGGTGGCGCCACGCTCGAGGAGCTGGCGGAGGAGTCCGAGATGGAGCTCGGTACCCTCACCCTCGGCCCGGAGACCACCGAGGCTCCGGCAGCCTACGAGGCGTTCCGTGCCGAGGCCATGAGCGTCGAGGCGGGGGACTACCCCGAACTCGTGCGGCTCGACGACGGCGGTCTCTTCGCACTCCGGGTCGACGAGGTGCGGCCGCCGGCGCTCCGGCCGCTCGACGAGGTCCGGGACGAGGTGGAGGAGGCATGGCGCGCCGCCCGGACGCGGGAGGCTCTGCTCGACCAGGCGGAGGAGCTCGCCGACGCGATCGGCGGCGGTGCCGGCTTCGCGGCGCAGGGGTTGGGGCCGGGCACCGCCACGGGCGTGACGCGAGACGGCGTCGTCGAGGGCCTGTCGCCCGAGGCGGTCGCCGCGATCTTCGAACTGACACCCGGCGAGGCGATGGCGACGTCCGTCCCCGGTGGCGCCGCGGTGATCCGGCTCGACACGATCACGCCCGCCGACCAGTCGAGCCCCGAGGCCCAGGCGGAGAAGTCCGCCTCCGCCGAGCAATCAGCCGTCTTGATGGCCGACGATCTGCTCGCGGCGTTCGTCGCGGCGACCGAGCAGGCGGCGGGGATAAGCCTCGACCAGGCGGCCATCCAGTCGGTCAACGCGCAGCTTCCCTGATGACGCCCGACTTCGAGGCGTTCGCCGCGGCGTGGGCGGCGGGGCGGAACCAGGTCGTCTGGACGCGGCTCGCCGCCGATCTCGATACGCCCGTGAGCCTCATGCTGAAGCTGACGGGGGGGCAGCGGAACGCCTTCCTGCTCGAGAGCGTGACGGGTGGCGAGGTCCGCGGCCGCTACTCGATCATCGGCATGAAGCCCGATCTCGTCTGGGAGTGCCGGGGCGCGACCTCCCGCGTGAACCGCTCGGCCCGCTTCGACGAGGCGGCGTGGGAGGCGATGCCGGGCGATCCGCTCGCGGCCCTGCGGACGCTCATCGGCGCCAGCCGCATCGATCTGCCGGAGGGGCTGCCGGCGGCGTCGGCCGGGCTCTTCGGTTATCTCGGCTACGACATGATCCGCCTCGTCGAAAGGCTGCCCGATCCGAACCCGGACCCGATCGGCATGGCCGACGCGGTGCTGCTCCGTCCCTCGGTCGTGGCGGTGCTCGACGGCGTGCGCAACGAGGTCACCGTCGTGGCGCCGGCCTGGGCCGCCTCGGGGCTTCCGGCGCGCGCGGCCTACGCGCAGGCGGCGGAGCGGGTGATGGACGCCGTGCGCGACCTCGAGCGCCCGGTCCCGCCCGGCTATCTCGCCGCCGTGGAGCGGGCGAAGGCGTACATCGCGGCGGGCGACATCTTCCAGGTGGTGCCGTCGCAGCGCTGGCGGCAGCCGTTCGACCTGCCCCCCTTCGCGCTCTATCGCAGCCTCAGGCGCACCAACCCGTCGCCCTTCATGTTCCACTTCGACTTCGGCGACGCGCAGGTGATCGGCGCCTCCCCCGAGATCCTCGTCCGCGTCTTCGGCGGCGAGGTGACGATCCGGCCGATCGCCGGGACCCGGCCGCGCGGCGCCACGCCCGAGGCGGACCGCGCGCTCGAGGCCGAGCTGCTCGCCGACGAGAAGGAGCGGGCCGAGCACCTGATGCTCCTCGACCTCGGCCGTAACGACGTCGGGCGGGTCGCGCGGATCGGCACGGTGCGGCCGACCACGTCATGCACATCGTCTCGAACGTCGCGGGAGAGCTTCGGGCGGGGGAGGATGCGCTCTCGGCGCTGCTCGCCGGCCTCCCCGCGGGAACCGTCTCAGGCGCACCCAAGGTACGGGCGATGGAGATCATAGACGAGCTCGAGCCCGAGAAGCGCGGGGTCTACGGGGGCGGCGTCGGCTACTTCAGCGCGGGCGGCGACATGGACATGTGCATCGCGCTGCGGACGGCGGTGCTGAAGGACGGGCAGCTCTACATTCAGGCCGGCGGCGGCGTCGTCCACGACAGCGAGCCCGAGGCGGAATGGCAGGAGACGGTCAACAAGTCCCGCGCCATCCGCGCCGCCGCCGAGGAGGCAGGCCGCTTCACCGGCGGCAGCGGCAACTGAGGCCGCCGCGCTTCTCTCCCGACCCCGCCGGGCCCCTGCTGCGGAAGCCCGAGGATCGGCCTAATGCCCGGCGAGCCAGCCGGGCGTGAAACGATCGGGCGATATGGGAAGCGCAGGATTTCCGTGACCCTCCCCGCCGTAGGCACGACGCTGAGCTGCAAACAAATGCGGCTGCGGCCTCCGCGGTGCCGATGGTCGCCACCGAGACCACGATCGCGAACGGCACGGACTATCCGATCATGCTCATATGCGCCCGGTGCGCGCGATGTACCCCAGCCCGGCATCCGGAGCATTTCGGACGCCGGCGTGAAATCGGTAACGTTCCCCCGGTGCCGCCGAGACGCCGAGACGCCGAGACGCCGAGACGCCGACGATAAACGAGATCCAGTGCGACGCTTCGAGAAGCGTCGTCAGACCAGTCAGAAGAGCTCGGGCGTCATGCGTCGGTCTCGGCCGGCTCTTGGCGGAAACGCACCGCCTCGCCCGTCTCGAGCCACGTCTTCAGCCCCGCGGCCCAGCGTGCCCAGCCGTCGTGAATGCCCTCCCCCGGCACCACCGGGAAGGTGACGTCGTAATGCTCCAGTGTCAGTGCACAATGGTCCCCCTCGGCGGAGATCAGGAACACGGTGCGTGACGGTGCGCCTCCGCCCTCCCACTTCGGCTCGAACGTCGCGACGATGCGCGACTTGGGCTCGATCTCGAGGGTGCGGGTCACCAGCATCGGCTGATCGCCGCTCCGGTAGTCGTAGGTGTCGCCCTCGTGGACCACGCGGGTGGCGAGGAAGTGGTAGCGGGCCATCTGGCCGGGGTCGGTCAGCGCCTCCCAGAGCGCATCGCGGGTGCAGCGGATGAACGTCGACATGACGAAGTCGGGCTTGGGCATCGGGGCCTCCAGTTGCCGTTTCAGGTCGATGAACTCGCGCGCGGCCGGCCTTGCCAGGAGGGGCTCGATCCAGCGGTCGATGAATTCCTGCAGGGGGATGGCGTTCAGGTAATGGTGCTTGAAGCGGCCGGCGCGGCGGGTGCTGACGAGATGCGCGTCCTCGAGGATCTTGAGGTGCTTCATGACGCCGAAGCGGGTGATCTCGAAGCGCGCCTCGAGCTCGGTCAGCGTCTGCCCGTCCTTCGTGCGCAGGGCGTCCAGGATCGCGCGACGGGCGGGGTCGTTGAGGGCCTTGAAGATCGCATCCACGGCGGGATCAATACGTGATCATTTGGTCACGTGTCAAGTTAGTCACGTATGGCGCGCGTGAGATCCTTACCGGCCCGCCGGTGCAGGATCCGCGGACCTTACCCGTCGTGCCTGAAGGGCGGCAGGGCCTGCTGCGTCTCGTCCTCGATCCGGGGCAGCCCGTTCGGCAGGACCGTCGGCGCGTCGGTGGCGGGCGATACGGCCTCGGGCTCGCCGTCGCCTCCTATGAGCAGGGCCACGACGACGATCGCCATGCCGATCGCAACTCCGCTCAGGATCCCGCCGATCACGCTCGCCATGCCGTTCGCCCCCGCCCTTGACCAAGGGCTCTCCCCCGGACCATGTATAGCCGCCCCGCGCGGGCGGGAAATCCCCGGAATGGCTGGTGGCGGCTTGATCCTGCTCATCGACAACTATGACAGCTTCACCTGGAATCTCGTCCACTACCTGGGCGAGCTCGGCGCCGAGGTCGACGTCCGTCGCAACGACGCCCTGACGGTCGAGGCCGCCCTCGCGCTGCGCCCCGATGCGATCGTGCTGTCGCCCGGACCGTGCGACCCCGACCGCGCCGGGATCTGCGTGCCCCTGGTTCGCGCGGCGGCCGAGGCGCGCGTCCCGCTCCTCGGCGTCTGCCTCGGGCACCAGGCGATCGGGCAGGCCTTCGGGGGCCGCGTCGTGCGGGCCGGCGCCATCGTCCACGGCAAGGTGGCCGAGGTCAGCCACGACGGCACCGGCGTCTTCGCGGGCCTCCCCTCGCCCATTCGCGTCACCCGCTACCACTCGCTCGCCGTGTCGCCGGAGGCGCTGCCGAACGCCCTGCGCGCGACCGCGACGGTCGAGGACGGCACGATCATGGGGCTGTCGCATGTCGATTTGCCGATCCACGGCGTACAGTTCCACCCCGAGAGCATCGCCTCCGAGCACGGCCACGCGCTTTTGCGCAACTTCCTCGCCAGCACGCCGGTCGCGGCATGAGCGACCGCCTCAAGGCGCTGATCGCGGCCGCGGTCGACCGGCCGCTGAGCGACGGCGAGGCGCGCGACGCGTTCGGCATCCTGTTCGACGGCGAGGCCACGCCGGCGCAGGTCGGCGGCTTCCTGATGACGCTCCGCACCCGCGGCGAGAGCGTCGCCGAGTACACCGCCGCCGCCGAAGTCATGCGCGCCAAATGCCGCAAG
>CAYMRW010000032.1:0-13982 GCA_964392825.1 uncultured Rhodobacterales bacterium | reverse complement strand
CATCTTCTGGCTCTGAACGAACTGCGCCTCGAGCGTCTTGAGCTCGGTCGCGTCGTGCAGGACGGCGACGAGCGAGACCTCGCCGTCCTCCTCCACCCGGCCGAGGGTGATCTGAAGGAACACGTCGCGCGAGGGGCGCGAGGCGCGCACCACCTCGGGCTTGCCCAACGCCCGCCCCTCGATGGCATCGGCAAGCCACTCGTGCACGGGGCGGCCCAGCCCCTCGACGAGCGCCGCCATCGGCGTGCCGACCGCCATCGGATCGTCGAGGAGGTCGCGCGCGAGGCGGTTGGCGAGCTCTACCTCGCCCGACGCCGCGATCTTCAGCAGCGGCACGGGCAGCGCGTCGAGAACGTTCCAGTCCGATGCCTCGACGTTCACGTGGCTGGGCAGGAAGTAGATCTCGCTCCAGCCGCCGCTGCCCTGCGCCTCGTGGATCGTCACCCGCGCGGTGCCCCGCGCGAGCTTGACCTGGTGGACGCCGCCCGAGCGCACGGGGAGGTCGAGGATGATGTCGTCGAGCGTGCTGCCGGTCTCGCCCACGATCTCGCGCATGGCCCGGTTGCGGTTCAGGATGGTCCCGGTCCGCGTCGCCGTCAGCACCGGGAGCGACAGCGCGTCCAACCCCGCGGGAACATCCTGACGCGCGGTGTCGTCGAGCCGCCAGAGAAACGCGTTTGCGCCCATCTTCTGCGCCGTCAGGCTGAGATGACCCTCGCGCATCGCGACCTCCTCCGTGGCGGAGCCGCGGGCGTCGGCCTGCATCTGCAACCGCTCCAGCACCGCGGCGGGCGCCGCGAACGTCCCGCCCAGGGCGCGCAGGAGGCTCGCCCCGTCACGGACGCCGAACCGCTCCCGGGCGGCGGCGTTCTGATAGCCGATGCGGCCGCGCGCATCGGTGGTGAACGCCGGCGCGGCGTCATCCTCGAGGAAACGCGACAGGGTGTCGAAGATGCGCTTCTCGCCCCGCCGGACGCTCGATCCGTGCGCCGCGAGGATCACGCCCGCAGCGACGGCGCCGAGCCCGCACGCCACGACCACCGCCGTCTGCGGCACCGGCGCGAGAAGGCCCACCGCGACGAGCAGAGAGCCGAGGCCGAAGAACACCCAGCCCCGCGGCCACAGGCGCCGCGACATGCGGTCGATCGGTGCGGGGTCGAGCGCTGCATTGGTCATGGCCGTGATCCTCCGGCGGGCCGACGGGGGCCCGCTATACCTCAGATTGTATCATTGCCAAATTGCTAACGTGCGAGCACGGCGAGGAAGAACCCGTCTCCCCCCTCGAGCGGCGACAGGCTCATCGAGCGGCGCACGCGCCAACCGCGATGCCGCCGTCGGAAGGCGTCGATCTGCCATCCGTTCTCCGCCTCGAGAAGCGAGCAGGTCGCGTAGCCGAGAACGCCGTCCTCGGCCGTGAGCGCGGAGGCGGCGTCGAGAATGCCGGCCTGGGTCGTGCGCATCGCTTCGAGGCGCTCGGGGGTCAGGCGCCACTTCGCTTCGGGGTCGCGCCGCCAGGCGCCGCTGCCGCTGCAGGGCGCGTCGACCAGGACGACGTCGAAAGGCGCATGGCGGGCGACGTCGCCGGGACTCAGGAGGGTCACCTCGCATCCGGCGCGCGCCGCCCGTTCGGGCAGGTCACGCATCCGCGCCGGATCCGCGTCGTGGGCGTACCAGCGCGCTTCGGTCCGGCCCGCCATCGCCAACGTCTTGCCGCCGGCGCCTGCGCAGTAGTCGAGGACGCGGGCGCCGTCCGCAACCGGAACCGCGTCGGCGACAGCCTGCGAGGCGGCATCCTGCATCTCGAAGAGCCCCTCGGCGAACGCTTTCGAGGCGCGCAGCCGACGCGCGCCCTCCGTCATCTCGAGCGCCGAGGAGGCGAGGGGGTGCGCGACCGCCGCCATGCCTTCCGCCCGCAGACGCCTGGACAGGGCTTCGGCGTCGATGCGCGCGAGGTTGGCGCGGATGTGCACGGGAGCGCGGCGCTGCAGCAGGCGCAGCACCGGAACGGTCGCGGCCCCGAGCGCGCGCCGCAGCATCGGCCAGACGAAGTCCGGGCAATCGAGCGCCACCGGCGCCGGCCACGGGCCGTGCGGCTGCGCCGCCTCCTCGCCCGCAAGGGGCGGCGGGGCATAGCCGCCGGCGCCGAAGACCGAGGCCGGGTCGATACCGCCGGCGCGCAGGAGGCCGAGGACAAGGCACCGCCCCGAGGTACCGCCGCCCCAGGCGGCGAGCGAACGGCGGCGGCGCAGGATGTCGTAGACGATGTCGCGGATGGCGGAGCGATCGGTCGAGCCCGCGTAGCGGTTGCCACGCCCCCAGTCGCGCAGCACCGCCTCGGCCCCGCGCTCGCCGCCCAGCGCATCGAGGACGGCGATCGCCGCGGCCGCCCGCGCGGCCGGGGTCACGTCGCCTCCGGTTTGCGCATCAGGCCCGCGACAGCGCCTCGACGCTGAGGACGGTGGGCAGATGCCTGGCGATCTCGCTCCAGTTCTCGCCCTCGTCGGCACTGGCGAAGACCGACCCGGAATTGGTCCCGAAGTAGACGCCCACGGGATCGGCGGCATCGGTGGTCATCGCCTGGCGCAGGACGGTGAAGAAGCAGGTCCCCTGGGGCAGACCGGCCCTGCCGGCCTGCCACGTCGCGCCGCCGTTCCGCGAACGCCAGACCGCCGCCGAGGCGTCTGGCGGGTAGCGCCCCTGCGTGTCGCCGTTCAGCGGCAGCGTCCAGACCGTCTGCGGATCCCGCGGGTGCACGGCGATCGGAAAGCCGAAATCCGACGGCAGGCCATCCGTGATGTCTGTCCAGCTGCGTCCCCCGTCCTGGCTTCGGAACACCCCTTCGTGGTTCTGCTGATAGAGCAGATCGCCCGCGCCTGCATCCGCTGCGGCGCGGACGACGTTGTGGACGCAGGGCCCGACCTCGTCGGTTTCGGCCTCGGCATTCGAGCGCCGGTTGCGCCGGTCCCAGATTCGGCCCCGATCCTCCGTGGCGAAGATGCCGGCCGCCGAGATGCCCACCCAGAGCTTGTCGGCGCTCGCCGGGTCGGGAACGATGGTATGAAGGACCAGACCCGCGCCCCGGGCAGCCAATCCGCCGCCGACGGGTGCTCGCTAAGGCCGGAGACCCGCTGCCACGTGACGCCCTGATCGTCGCTTGCGTAGAGCGCGGCGGGCTTGGCGCCGGCGTAGAGGCGTCCGTTCGCCGCGCAGACGGACCAGACGGCGTCGACCTCGCCGGTGAACGGTGCCGGACCCGGCGGCGGCTGTCCGAGACGCTCGACCATCTCCGGGTTCGCGGCGAGAAACGCGTCGACCTCGCCCGCCGCCAGACGCACAAGGTGCCAGGTTTCGCCGGCGTCGTCCGAGCGCCAGAGTCCGGCCCCGTGCCAGGCGCTGCCGCCCGCGGCCCACAGCGTTCCGTCCCCGGGATCGCCCACCGCGTGATTGATCGGCCAGCCGTCGCAGAAGGGCCCGCGGAGACGCCAGTCCCGGCGCCCGGCGTCGCCTGCGTCGAGGAGAAAGGCGCCCTTCGTCGTCCCGACGAGCAGTGTGAGTGTCGCCACCGATCGTCTCCACCAGGGCCGGCCCTGCGGCAGGATATCACAGGGCAGCGACCGCCGCATCTGCGGCGATGGGTGTCACGCAGGCAGGCGGGTCGCGGCCGCCTCGGTCATCAGCGCCACGGCGGCTTCGGGCGGAAGCGGGGCCGGCCGCTCGCACGACGTCGCGAGCTCGACGAACCGCCCCTCCTCGCCGGAGACCAGGATCGCGGTGAGGACGTCGAGCACGTGCACCGCGAGGTCGAGACCGCAGCGATGCGGCCGCCCCTCGACGATGGCCTGGGCCATGTCCGCGAGTCCGGCGCCGCGATAGTTCGCCCGCGGTTGTTCGTCGCGCACCTGGTTCTCCTGCCCGAACGGGTGCGGCCAAGGCGCGAGCGGCCGGATCACGCCGTCGCTTCCGGCCTTCTCCACCGTGCCGCCGAACCAGTTCGGATCCGGGAGGAACAAGGCCCCCTCGGTCCCGTAGAGCTCGAGCGGCCCGTGCCGGTGCGCCCAGACGTCCCAGCTCGTCGACAACGTGACGGTGGCCCCCGAGGCGAAGTCGAGCAGGGCGTGGATGTTGGTGGGCGTCGTCACCTCGATCACCTCGCCCCGGCGCGGCGCCGACAGGATCGTGCGCGTCGGCTCGGGCGTCGAGGCCAGCGCCGCCACGCGCCGCACCGGCCCGACGAGCTGCACGAGGTTGGCGACGAAGTAGGGACCGACATCCAGCATCGGACCGGCGCCCGGCCGGTAGAAGAAGTCCGGCGCCTCGTGCCAATGCTCCATCCCGTGCGACAGGACGTGGGCGGTACCTGCGACGACCCGGCCGATGCCGCCCGCGTCGATCTCCGCCCGGGCCTGCTGGTGCGCCGCGCCGAGGAAGGTGTCGGGCGCGACACCGACACGCAGCCCCTTGCCCTGGGCGAGCGTCCGGAGCGCCGTGGCCTCCTCGAGGGTCAGCGCCAGAGGCTTCTCGCTGTAGGCATGCTTGCCCGCCGCGAGGATCGCCTGCGTCACCGCATGATGCGCGTCGGGGACGGTGAGGTTGACGACGATGTCGATGTCGTCCGCCGCGAGCAGCGCGTCGACGGAGAGCGCCCGCACCCCGTACCGCGCCGCCTGCGCGGTCGCGGCCTCGTGGCGGGTATCGGCCACCGCCCGAACCTCGATCGACCGGAATAGCCGGGCCAGCTCGAGATAGGTGCCCGAAATGGTCCCGCAGCCGACGATCCCCACCCCGAGCGGCGTCACAGGGCCCTCGCCGTCTCGATGGCGCGGCGGGCGAAGCGGGCGTCGTCGCTCGGGTCGTCGTGCTCGACGACGAAGGTCCGGCAGCCCGCTTCGCGCAGGGCTCGGGCGATCGCCGGCCAGTCCATGACGCCGTGGCCAGGGTCGGCCCAGCCACCTTCCTCATCCGATGCGCCCTCGGCGGCGACGTCCTTGACGTGGGCTGCGGGGATGCGGCCCGCGTACCGGCCGATCCATTCCAGCGGATCCTCGCCCGCGACATGGAGCCAGGCGGCGTCGATCTCCCAGGCGAGATCGGCCCCGCCCGATAGGATCAGGTCGAGCGGCCGGTCCGCGGCGTCGAGCACCTGGAACTCGAAATCGTGGTTGTGCCAGCCGAAGCCGATCCCCTCGGTCTGCAGCGGCTTGCCGGCAAGCGCGAGCCTGCGGCCGAACGTCACCCAGCCCTCCGCATCCGTCGGCCGCTCCTGCGCCGCAAGCGATGGCACGAACACGGTGCCGATGCCGAGCGCCCGCGCCAGCTCCACGGTGCCGAGCGGATCGCCTTCGACCATCTCGAGCGCCATGTGCGCGGTCGTCATCCGGAGCCCGCGCGCGTCGAGCGCCTGACGAAGCTCTGCCGGGTCGAGCCCGCCGGTGAAAAGGCCGCCATGGCCCTCGACCTGCGTGTAGCCGGTCTCGGCCAACATGCTCAGCGTCGTTTCGAGGGGCTGATGCCTCGAACTGTAGAGCTGGTAGGAAATGTCGGTCATCGCATCCTCGTCGGCGGCGCGGCCCTGCATTCGGCCGCATCCGGACACTTAGGCCGGCCGCGGGGCGGAGGGCACCATCGTGAGGCGGCAAATGCGCGATTCCCGGGTGATCGTGCCGGCGGAACGGCCTGCGGCGGCGGGAAAGGCGCCGCGCTGCTTGACCGCGGCCGAGGCCGGAAACACGCTCGGGATGGAAACGACTCGGTGAGCGAGGACATGACGCGGCATCTGCTGATCGCTGAGACCGACGACGGGGGCGACGTCGTGTGCGTCTGGTGGCTGCCCGAGGGCAACCAGCATCCCCGGCCGATGGGGGGCAGGATCCATCCCGGCGTCGTCGACTTCGCCGAGGCCGAGTTCTGCGGCGCTCCGGAACACGCGATCCGCGGCTGGCTCGCCCAGTACCGCGCCTAGCGGTCCCCCGCGGCGGGCACGAGCCCCTATGGCCGATTGACCCGACCGATCACGGCCGCCCGCCCGGCATGCGAAGATTGCCGGGCATCCGGGCGGAATGGGGCAGGGGCGGGGGGCGGCCGGCCGCCCCCCGCCGCTCGTCAGGCGGCGCGCCGTGCGGCGCCCAGATAGTGCGACAGCCCGCGCTCGGCGTGCCATGCATGGGCTGCCTTGAGGAGCGACCGGGCATCTGAGTGCTGCGGCACCCAGCCGAGCTCGTCCCGTGCCCGCCGCGTGTCGGCGACGAGCCGCGCCGGATCGCCCGGGCGCGGTGGCTCGACCCGCGAGGGGACGGGCCGCCCCGCGATCTCGGAAGCCGCCGCGAGGAGTTCGCGCACGCTCGTCCCCGACCCCGAGCCGAGGTTGAAGCGCCGCATCGCGCCCGGCTGCAGCTTCTGCAGCGCCAGGAGATGCGCCTCGGCCAGATCGACGACCGAGACGAAGTCGCGGATGCACGACCCGTCCGGCGTGTCCCACTGGTCGCCGTAGAGGTTGAACCCCGGCCGCTGCCCGAGCGCCGCCTGCACGATCAGGGGTATCGCGTGGGTCTCCTCGCGATGCGCCTCGCCGTGGCGTCCGTCGAGGTCGGCGCCCGCGGCGTTGAAGTAGCGCAGCGCCGTCGCGCCGATCCCGTAGGCATGCGCATAGCCTTCGAGCAGATGCTCGACGGCGAGCTTCGACGTCCCGTAGGGTGTCGCCGGGGCGATCCGGTCGTCCTCGCGGATCGGGCGGTCGAATCCGTGCGCGTAGACCGCGGCCGTCGACGAGAACACGATCCGTCCCACGCCCTCGGCGCGCATCGCCTCGAGGAGGCTGCGCGAGCCGTCGACGTTGGTCGACCAGTAGCCGGACGGATCCTCGAGCGAGTGCGGCACCGAGATCAGCGCCGCGAAGTGCACGACGTGGTCGATCCGCCGCCGCCGCAGCACCTCGGCGACGGCGGCCGTGTTGCGGATGTCGGCGACGTCGAGCCTTTCGGGCTCGACCGCCGCTCGATGCCCCTCGGAAAGGTCGTCGAGGACGAACGCCTCGATCCCCCTGGCCCGGAAGGCACGGAAGCAGGCGCTGCCGACATAGCCGGCGCCGCCCGTGAGCAGGACCCGCATCACGCAACCTCGAGGTAGAGGAGGTTCGTCTCGAGGATGCCCTCGAGCGTCGTCGGATCGACGCCCACGAACAGGATCGAGGTGTCCTCCCCGAGGTCGAGGAAGGTGTCGCCGTTGAAGGCGGTCATGCGCGTCGCGAGGCCGGCCGCCGACGTGTCGGTCAGCCCGTCGATGCCGGGCGTGATCGCGAGGTAGTCCTCGGCCGAGAAGTCGGTGATGACGTCGTTGCCGTACTCGCTGCGGAACTCGAAGATGTCCGATCCCTCGCCGCCCGTCAGCACGTCGGTGCCGGCGCCGCCGTTCAGGATGTCGTCGCCGATGCCGCCGTCGATCTTGTCGTCGTGCCGGCCGCCGTGGATCCAGTCGTTGCCGGCCTCGCCGTAGATCACGTCGTCGCCCCGACCGAACTTGTCGACCGCGGCCACGAAGTCGTCGCCGTCCCCGAGCCAGATCTCGTCGTCGCCGGCGCCGCCGTCGACGTAGTCGTCGCCGTCGCCCGACCGAATCGTGTCGCGGCCGTTGCCGCCCCAGATGAAGTCGCCGTCGGCGCCGCCGTCGATCCGGTCGTTGCCCGCCTGGCCGTGGAGCCGGTCGTCGCCGGCACCGCCCAGGAGAACGTCGTCGCCGCGACCGCCGCGGATGAAGTCGCGCCCGTCGCCGCCGTCGAGGAAGTCGTCGCCGTTGTGGCCGAACAGCGCGTCGTTGCCGGTGCCGCCGTAGAGCTTGTCGTCCCCGTCCTGGCCGCGCAGCCGGTCGTCGCCGGCGTCGCCGTAGAGCAGGTCGGTACCGAAGGACCCTTCGAGCCGGTCGTTGCCGTCGCCCCCATGCATCTCGTCGGTGGCCAGGCGCTTGGCGTCGCGCCACGCCGTGAAGCTCGACCCGTCCTTCGGCAGCGTCAGCCAGCGGACGTCGAGGACGTCGTCGCCGGCGCCGCCGAAGAGCAGGTTCGATCCGCCGCCGCCGTGGATCCAGTCGTTGCCCGCATCGCCCGTAATGACGTCGGGATCGGCGCCTCCGTAGATGGTGTCGTCGCCGTCGCCCCCGCGCAGCATGTCGGCGCCCGCACCGCCGTCAATAAAATCGTCCGAAAGGTCTCCGACAATGTAGTCGTTTCCCGCACATCCCTTTATGTTGTCGGGATTCACGCTACCGAAGATTATATCTCCGAACTGAGATCCAACTATCTCGTATCGGCCGTTCGTTCCGGGCGGGGCAGGCTCGCATAGCTGCATGGACCCAGCGCGGTCACGGCTGGCAGAGGCATCATTCTGTTCTTGGTATTCCATCACGTTGCTCCATTCGACCTTGTTCTTCGCGGCGCACTCCCTTTGCAGCGAGCCCCGCTCCTGCCCTGGGATCAGCCATGAACCACCACAGCCCCACGAGACGACAGATCGACGGCGACCCATTGCAAAATGCTTAAATCGACGCGTCCGGCAAAAGGGCGCCGCCGAGAAACTGCGCCGAATTTGTCTCGGCTTTCAGATGAGTTTCGGAAACGCGAAATTCCGGAATTAAGGTCTCATTCATTCGCCCCGGGCCAGTGGTGGCGCCGCGGTGTGGGGCCTTTCTCTCTCTCCTCAGGAGGAATGACTGTGGCGACAATTCCTGGTGGTGCGTTCAGCGACTTCGTGTTCGGCACGTCCGCATCAGACTTCATCTCGGCAGGCGACGGTGACGACACCGTCGTGGCGGGCAGCGGCAACGACATCGTCGACGGCGGGGCCGGCGCCGACATGCTGAACGGCGGGTCGGGCGACGACCGCGTGGCGGGCGGCGAGGGCGACGACCTCGTCCTCGGCGGCTCGGGCAACGACGACGTCTCGGGCGGTGAGGGCGACGACACCGTTCTCGGCGGCGCCGGCGACGACACGATGTCGGGCGACGCGGGCAACGACATGATGGTCGGCGGCTCGGGCAACGACACGATGGACGGCGGCGACGGCGACGACGAGCTGCAGGGCGGCTCGGGCGACGACATGCTGATGGGCGGGTCGGGCGACGACACGCTGATGGGCGGCGCCGGCAACGACACGATGGACGGCGGCGCCGGAGACGACTCGCTTTCGGGCGGCGCCGGCGACGACGTCATGTCCGGCGGCGAGGGCGACGACGTCCTCTTCGGCGACGCCGGCAACGACACGATCGACGGCGGCGCCGGCGACGACACGATGTTCGGCGGCGCCGGAGACGACCTCTTCGTCTTCTCGGGCGGCGGCGACGTGGTGATGGACTTCACCGACGGCGACCTGCTGCAGATCGCAGGCACGCTCGAGGGCGTCTCGATCGGCAGCGCGGCCGACATCGCGGACTACGCGATCGACCTCGCCGACGAGGGCACGCTCATCGACTTCGGGCAGGGCGACAGCATCCTGCTCAAGGGCGTCTCCTACGACGACATCGCGGCGGATCCGGAGAAGTTCTTCACCGTCGTCTAACCGCTGTCGTGTTCAAGCACGGTCGGGCCGACTCGTCTGTCGGCCCGGCCGGGTGATCGGAGGGGGCCTCGATGACCATTCACATGCCGATGGCGACCGCGGCGCGCATGGCGCCGCCGGCGGCGACGCCGGCCGCGGCGCGCGTGGCGCCCCTGTCGGGCGGACAGGCGGCAATCTTCTTCGACCTCGACCCGGACGCGCTGGGGCGCGGCACGCGGCTCGCGGCACGGTGCGACGGGCGGCCGTTCGACGGCCCGGTGGCCGTCACCCGCCTGTCCCTGAGTTCCGGGCGCGAGCGGCACGTTCTCATCGCGGCGCGACCGGCGGCCGAGCTCTGCCGGTCGGCGGTGGACGTCGAGGCAGCCGGACGCGCCGTCGCCGCCATCGACCCGGCGGCGCTGCAATCGCCGCTCGTCGATCCCCTGGCGCTGATCACCGGCCTCGACGAGGCCGGAGCACGGCGGCTCCTGCGGCTGCTCCTCACCACCGGCGCCTCGCTCTTCGGCAAGGGTGACCTCGGCGCCTTCGGGCTGATCGTGGGCCAGCTGATCGAGGGCCAGACCGCGGCGGTCCCGCTCGCCTCGCATTGCCGCGTCGGCCGTGGGGCGGCGGCGCTGTCGTGGCGGGTTCCGGCCGACAGCCCCCGCCTGACGCGGGATCTGTGCATCCTGACGGACGGCAAGGCGCTGCGCTTCACCGAGTTCGAGGCGATCGAGGAGCAACGCGGAGCGGAGCGGGTCGTCCACCTCCTGATCTCGCGCCCGCTGCCGCGCGATGCCGACATCATCGTCCTGGGCGAGCGCCCGATCCGCCTGTCCCGCCACGGCGGGGAGGTCGTGCGCGACCTGACCGACTGGCTCGGGCGTCGCCCGGCCGGGGTCCGCGCACAGGTCCTCTCGTGGCTCGACGATCTGGCCGGCGGCGAGGCCGAGGTCGCCGCGCTCCGCGACGAACTGGCCTGTCCGCCCGATCAGGCGCCGCGGATCGAGCCCCTGTATCTCGCCGAGGCGCCGAACGGGATACTCGCCGTCGTCGCCGTCGACGATCCGCGCGGGCTTCTCGCGGCGCTCCGGGTCAGCGTCGGCACGCATGCCGCCGACATGCCATGCCAGACGCTCGTCCCCCTTCGGGGCCGCAGCGTCGCCTGCGGCTTTCTCCCGACGCCGGGGCGGGGCGCGGGCACGGCCGAGATCGCGCCCGTCTTCGCATCGGGCCGGATCGGCGCCGCCCTCGGGTTACCGACGACGGACTTCGACGGCGCCGTGCCCGGGATCTTCGACGGGTTGCCGTGGCCGGTGGCCGCCGACGCCCTGTCCCGCGCCGTGCCCGCCGCGATGCGCAACCGGCCGGTCTGGCGCCGTCGCACCGCGAGCTTCGGGCCCCGGGCGACTTCGCCTGCCATGGCGATCGTCGCCGCCGTCGGCGACACGCCCGAGCATCTCCACGCCCTGATCGCGGCCGTCGCGACAGAGGCGCCCGGAAAGAACACCGAGATCGTCCTCCACCACGGGGAGGGACCGACGACGTCTATGCCCGTCGAGGTCGCCGAGACGCTGAGCGCCGTGCACCGCATCGGCATCCGGGTCGTCAGCGTCGCCGGCCCGGCTCTGCCGTCCGAGGTCCTGCGCGCGGCCCTCGCCGAGATCCGGGCGCCCCGCTGCCTCGTCGTCGGGCCCGATTGCCTGCCCCGGGGGACCGGGTGGCTGAAGGCATGGCGGCGCCGCATCGCCGCGAGCTCCGAAGCCCGCGCGATCGTGGCCGGGGCGCGGGACTGGGACGGCGGGAACGCCGCGGGATACGCGCTCGGCCTGAACGCCGCGGCCATCGCCCGGCTTCTCGGCGCGCGTCCGCTGCTGCCCGGCGTCACGGGCGATCTGAGCGCGACCGCGGGGATCGCCTCGGTACGCGCGAGGGGCCTCGACGTCGCGGGCTTCGCAGCATCGGCATCCGCTTCGGCGACGCCAGCGACAGGCCTCGTCGATGCGGTCGAGGCCGCAATCCTGACCGACCTGCGGAGGTCCAACCATGGCTGAGCCGCGCATCCTCCAGATCGCCCACGATCACCCGGCCTTCACGTCAGGCGGCACCGAGTGGATCGCCCACGACCTTGCGCGGGCGCTCGGCGCGCGCGGCGTTCCGGCGACGCTCCTCGCCGCGACGACCGCGCTAAGCCGGCCGAACGTCGCCCCGGGCGCGCTCGGCCGCGTCGGGCCCGACTGGCTCCTGCAGACCGGGCGCTACGACGCGTTCTCGATGGTGCGGGCCGACGGGCCGGACTGGACGTCTTCGCTGGCGCGCGTTCTCGCCGAGACACGCCCCGACATCGTGCATTTCCACGGCCTCGACCGCCTCGGGGTCGAGATGGTGCCGTTCGTCCGCGCCCACCGGCCGCATGCCCGCATCGTGCTGACGCTGCACGACATGCAGCTCATCTGCCCGCGCGAGGGGCTGATGGTCACGTCCGAGGGCGCCCTCTGCTACCGTGCCGCGCCCGATGCCTGCCGCCGCTGCCTGCCGGACCTGCCCGCGGCACGTCACGCGCTGCGTGAGGCTCATCTCAAGACGGCGCTCGCGGCCGTGGATATCTTCATTTCGCCGAGTGCGTTCCTGCGCGACCGCTTCCTGTCGTGGGGCCTGCCGGCTGACCGCCTCGTCGTCGTGCCGAACGGCGTTCCGGGAACCGAGGCCGAAACCTTGCCCGAACGCGGCGACCGGTTCGCCTTCTTCGGCACCGTGGCCGAGCACAAGGGCGTACACGTCCTCCTCGACGCCGCGGCGCGCTTGGCGGCGCGCGGCACGGAGGTCGGCATCTCCGTCCATGGCGGCTTCACCTGGGCGGCCGAGGCGGAGCGGGAACGGTTCGCCGCGGCGCTCGCGGCCGCGCACCCTGTCGCCCAGCACCTCGGTGCCTACGACCGGGCCGACGTGGGACGACTGATGGCGCGGACCGACTGGGTCGTGGTGCCGTCGACGTGGTGGGAAAACGCCCCCCTCGTCGTGCTCGAGGCGCAGCGAGCCAGACGACCGGTAATCTGTTCCGGCATCGGCGGCATGGCCGAGCTGGTCGCGGACGGCGTCACCGGACTGCACGTCCCGCCGGGCGACGCCGCGGCGCTGGCCGAGACCATCGCCGAGGCCGCCGACCCCGAACTCTGCCGCCGCCTGGCACGGCGCATCGAGGCGCCCGCCACCGTGGACCGGATGGCGGACGCCCATCTCGATCTCTACCGCAAGCTGGCCGCGAGGGTTCCCGCATGAGCCGCATGGATATGCAGATCGCCGGTGATCCGGTGCTTCTCGTCACCCCCGAGGCGGCCGTCGTGCTCCCGGGCGGCGGCGTCGCCCTCGTCATCCGCGACGCCGAAGCGCCGGTGCCGCAGGACGGCACGATCGACGGCGCCGGGGCGTGGACGGCGCTGACCTGGGGCGCCGGCGGACGGCATGACGCGCTCGTCCTCCTAGGGGGCATGCCGCCGCACGGCGCTCGCCTCGTCGCGGCGGACGGCGACGACGTGCTGCGCCTCGCCCGCCCCGCCCATCTCGATGTCGGCGCCGCGCCGATCCTGGCGCTGACCCGGACCGCCCCCGACCGCGCCGCGGCGATCGCGGCGTTCCTTCGGGCGCATCTGGCGGCCGACGCCCCCGACCTCATCGCCGCTTTCCTCGCCGCGACGGCGGAGCCCGACGGCTTCGTCGAGGTCGCGGCACGCACGGAATGCGGCGGCCTCTACCTGCAGGGCTGGGCGCAGACGCTCGAAGCCGGGTTCGTCGCGGTCGACGGCTTCGTCGCCGGCGCGCGCACCGAGTTGGCCGTGGCCCGGTTCGTCCGCGACGACATCCTGGCGCCGGCCTCGGGCGTCTGCCTCTTCGCCAAGTGCGTCGAGGCTGCGGCCCCGGTGCCGCCGGCGCTCTACTTCGAGCGCGTCGGGCGCATCGTCCGGCTCGACGTCGTCCCGACGATGCCCACGCCGATGACGGGGGCGGCGGCGACCGGCCACGTGCGCGCGATGCTGTCGCGGATCGACGCCCCGCGCGAGGCGCTGGGGGCGTTCCGCCGCATCTGCCGGCCGCGCTACGAGGGGCGGGACACGCTCTCGGGTCACCCCGGGCCGATCGCCGCCGCCTTCGACCGGGTGCTGCGGGCGAGCGACGGCACCCTCCTCGTCTCGGGCTGGATCCTCGACCCGCTGGCGCGCGTCGAGCACGTGATCCTGAAGAGCCGCGCCAACCTCTACGCACCGCTGCACAAGTCGTGGAACATGCTGCCGCGGCCCGACCTCAACGCGGGCTTCGCCGGCGACCCCCGCTTCGCCGGCCTGCTCGACGAGCGCGACGTCATGCACGGGTTCATCGCGCACGCTCCGGCCCGGCCCGAGCAGACGGCCGAGGACGTCTACCTCGAGATCGTTCTCGACGACGGCGCCTGCCTGTTCCGCCCGG
>CAYMRW010000031.1:3404-14062 GCA_964392825.1 uncultured Rhodobacterales bacterium | reverse complement strand
TCATGTCCTCGTAGACCGGCACGACGCGGGACTGCTGCTCCGCCGCGGTCGGCAGATAGTCGAGGCGGCGGCCATCGAGCTCGTAGCCCGTGCAGATACGCAGCCGCTCGAGCCCGTCGAGCACGTCGAGCTTGGTCAGCGCGATCCCCCGCACGCCCGACGTCGTGCAGGTCTGCCGTACCAGGGCCGCGTCGAACCAGCCGCAGCGCCGGTCGCGGCCGGTCACCGTCCCCTTCTCGCGCCCCACCTTGGCGAGATGGCGGCCGACCTCGTCGTCGAGCTCGGTCGGGAAAGGTCCCGCGCCTACCCGCGTCGTGTAGGCCTTGACGATGCCGAGAACGAAGCCGACCGCCCCGGGGCCGAGGCCCGTGCCCGGTCCGGCCATCCCGGCCAGCGTGTTCGAGGACGTGACGAACGGATAGGTCCCGAAGTCGATGTCGAGGAGCGCCCCCTGCGCCCCCTCGAACAGGATGCGGCGCCCCTCACGCCGAATCCCGTCGAGCAGGCGCCAGACCGGCTGCGCGAAGGGCAGGACGTGCGGCGCGATCTCGTACAGGCGGGCGGTGATCGCAGCCCGGTCCACCGGCTCGGCGCCCAGGCCCCGGCGCAGCGGGTCGTGATGCGCCAGCAGCCGGTCGATCCGCGTCTCGAGCGTCGCCGGGTCGGCGAGGTCGGCGAGGCGGACCGACCGGCGGCCGACCTTGTCCTCATAGGCGGGCCCGATGCCGCGGCCGGTGGTGCCGATCGCGGCACGGCCCGCGGCCTGCTCGCGCATCCGGTCGAGGTCCTGGTGCAGCGGCAGGATCAGCGGCACGTTCTCGGCGATGGCCAGCGTCTCGGGCGTCACGTCGACGCCCTGACCCGTGACCAGCGCGATCTCGTCGACGAGCGCCCAGGGGTCGAGCACGACGCCATTGCCGATGACGCTGAGCTTGCCCGGACGGACGATCCCCGACGGCAGCAGGCTCAGCTTGAACACCTCGCCCTCGACCACCAGGGTGTGGCCGGCGTTGTGGCCGCCCTGAAAGCGACAGATGACGTCGGCGCGGCTCGACAGCCAGTCGACGATCTTGCCCTTGCCCTCGTCGCCCCACTGGGCGCCGACGACGGCGACGTTGGCCATGCCACTCTCCCCCGGCTACGCGTCCCGCCTGCCGCGGATGACGCGGATCGCGCGCCGAGGTCAAGCCCCGCCGCCACGGGTTCGAGGCCGGCGCGCGGGACCTCTCAGCGCCGACGCAGCGGCGGATAGAGGGCCGCGGTCAGGATCGAGTAGCGACCCCGCGCGGGCTTCGGGATCGCGAGGTGAAGCGCTCGCAGACCGTGCCAGCAGGCGACCACGATAAGCGTGTTAAGGACGAGGGCCGCCGCGAGCGCCCCCACGGGCGTGAACAGGATCGTCGACACGTCGAGAAACAGCGGAGCGATGTCGCGGTAGAGCGTGCGCAGGAACACGGCACTGTGGATGGCCAGTATCCCGACCGCCATGTGCCGGACGAGGCCCCGGGCAATCCAGGCGAGACGAACGAAGCCCGCCGCCAGAAGACCGGTGACGACGAGCGCGAGCACGGCCGAGCCGAGATGGGCGACGGTGAGAATGTCGATCACGTCCGCGGATCCTCCGGCGGCCTGTCCAACCTGTTGCGCTCGTCGAGGAGGCGATGGACGAGGGCGCGGAGCTCGTCATAGGCCTCGTCGTTCAGACGCTGGGCCTCAGCGACCTCCTGCGGTCCCTCACCCACGCTCGCCGACCGCCGGAACAGATGAAGCATCGCGACCCCGCGCCCATCACGCATCCGATCTCCTCGGCAAAAGGTGAAAGCTTTCGTGATGCCGCGGGCGGCCCCGGCCGTTCGCGCGCAACGCGCCTTGTCGATGGAGCGGCGGGGCGCCATGGTCGCGCCCGCACATGGGAGGGGGAGCCATGAACATCGATCTGCTGCAACGGCTCTCCGAGACGCCGGGCGTGCCGGGGGCGGAGCACCGGGTGCGCGAGCTGATCGCGGCCGAGGTCTCGGGCATGTTCGACACGGTCGAGACCGATGCCATGGGCTCGCTCCTCTGCCGCCGCGATGCGGCGAGCGACGACGCGCCGCGGGTCATGCTGCTCTGCCACATGGACGAGATCGGCTTCCTCGTCAGCCACGTCACGGAGCAGGGCTACGCCTACCTGCAGCCCGTCGGCGGCTTCGACCCCCGCACCCTCTTCGCCCGCCGGGTGATCGTCTGCACCGACGACGGCGACCTGCCGGGCGTCCTCAACCCCGGCGGCAAGCCCGTCCACATCTCGACGCCGGAGGAGCGCAAGAAGGTTCCCGACCTCGACCAGTTCTACGTCGACACCGGCCTCGGCGCGGCGGCGGCGGAGCGGCTGCGCGTGGGCGACATGGTGGTGCTCGACGCGCCCTTCGCGCGGATGGGCGACAAGATCGTGTCGAAGGCCATGGACAACCGCCTCGCCTGCTGGCTCGGGATCGAGGCCGTCCGCGCGCTCGGCGACGGCGGCCGTGGCGCCGAGGTGCACGTGGCCTTCACCGCGCAGGAGGAGGTCGGGCTTCGCGGCGCGCGCACCGCCGCCTTTCGCGTCCGCCCCGACATCGGCATCGGCATCGACACCACGCTCGCCTGCGACACGCCCGGCGTGCCGGAGCAGGACCGCACGACGCAGCAGGGCAAAGGGTTCGGCCTCCACGTCCGCGACTCGTCCTTCATCTCGGACCGCGGGCTCGTCGCCGAAATCGAGGAACTGGCGCGGAAGAACGGCATCCCCTGCCAGCGCACCATGCTGCGATCGGGCGGACAGGACGGGGCGGCGGCGCAGCAGGCCGCGGCCGGCGCCCGCGCGGTCGGCATCGTCGTCGGCACCCGCTACATCCACACGACTTGCGAGATGGTCGACCTGACCGACCTCGAGGCTGCCCGGGCGATCCTCACGGCCTACCTGAGGGCGTTCTGACCCGTCACATCGGCCCGAGCACCGCGATATGGGCGGGGGCGGCGAACTCGACGCGGCCGTCCGGGGCGGCATATTCGGCCAGGTCGGCCTGCGCGGCGCGGGTCAGCTCGGCGGCATCGTCATCGTCGATCATGTCCGCAAGCGTCCAGCCGCGCACCTCGGTATGCACCCACTCGGCGATGGAGCCGAAGCGTGCCGTCCCGGGATGCGTCCTGATCGCCGCATCGCCCCAGCCTGCGGCCGACAGCGTGTCCTCCAAGAGTTCCCGGTCGCCGAGGACGAACGGCGCGCGGAGCGCGTCCGCTGCCGCCGTCCCCAGCCGGCGCTCGATCAGGGCGATCATCGCCGCGTATCCCGGCGAGGCGTCGGCCCGATCCCAGACCGCGACTGCCGCGCGTCCCCCGGGTGCCGTCACACGCCGCATCTCGTGCAGCGCCGCCGATCGGTCCTCGAAGAACATCAGCCCGAACTGGCACAGGACTGCGTCGAACGTAGCGTCACCGAACGGCATCGCTTCCGCCACGCCCTCGCGCCACGAGATCCCCGGGGCCTTGCGTCGGGCGATGGCCAGCATGCCGGCGTTGCAATCGAGGCCCGTCACCGCGTCGGGACCGGTCAGGTCCGCCGCGGCGCGCGCCGCTGCCCCCGTACCGCAGGCGACGTCCAGTACGCGATGGCCGGGCGCCACTCCGGCGGCCGCGCAGACGGGCGCGGCAAACTGCCCGAAAAGCGAGGGCACGAAGAAGTCCTCGTAAACCTCGGCCGCGCTTGCGTTCACCTGCCCCAGGGCGGCCTCGTCCGTGTTTGTCAGCACATGCTCCGGCATGGTTCCACTCCTCGATCCGGTGGCCTGGAGTGCAGCCTGACAGGCAAGGGCCGTCGTGGTATACTTCAGCATCTGTAGCGGCCGAGCGGAAAGCCGATGAAGTCCTACGGTCAGTTCTGCCCCGTGGCCAAGGCGGCGGAGCTCTTCTGCGAGCGCTGGAACGCGCTGATCATCCGCGATCTCGTCGCCGGCCCGCGCCGCTTCTCCGAACTGCAACGAGGCGTTCCGCTGATGTCGCCGTCGCTGCTCTCGCAGCGGCTCAAGCACCTTGCCGCCGAGGGTGTCCTGGAGCGTGTCGAGGGACCGGGGCGCGGCGCCTATGCCCTGACCGAAGCCGGACGCGAGTTCGCGCCGATCGTGGCGGAACTCGGTGCCTGGGGTCAGCGCTGGACGCGCCGCGAACTTCGGGAGCACGAGATCGACCTCGGCCTGCTCGTCTGGTCGATCGAGAGCACCGCGCGCGCCGACGCCTTCGAGGGCCGCCGCTGCCTGATCCGGCTCGAATTGACGGACCAGCCCGCTCACAAGCGCCTCTGGTGGTTCCTGAACCAGGAGGGGCGCTGCGAACTCTGCGTCGACGACCCCGGCGGCGAGGTGGACCTGTACCTCGCCTGCACGCTGCCCGACGCGATCCGCGTGGTTCGCGGCGACATCGCCTTGACCGCGGCGTGCGACGACGATCGTCTCGAAGCGCTCGGCGCCGCATGGGCGCGCACGCGCCTCGCGGCCTGGCTGAACCTGAGCCCCCTCGCCCAGGTCGCATCGCGCCGGGCCGCGGCCGACTTGCGAGCGGAAGCCGCTTCCCATAAGTAGCGCCGCGAACGAGCGAAGGCCGACCCCGTGGAAAACGTCATCCTGATCGTGCACCTGATCCTGGCGCTCTGCCTGATCGGCGTCGTGCTCCTGCAGCGGAGCGAGGGAGGCGGCGGACTTCTCGGCGGCGGCGGCGCGATCACCGGGCGGAGCGCGCTGACGCCGCTCGGCAAGCTCACCTGGGCCTTCGCGGTCGCCTTCATCGCGACCTCGCTGACCCTCACGATCCTGGCAGCGCAGAACGCCGCCGGGACCTCCGTCCTCGACCGCGTCACCGATGCCCCCGTCCAGGACGGCGCCGAGCCCGAACTGCCTCCGGTCGAGGACCTGCTGCCGCCGTCGCCCGAGGACGGCCCCCTCGTCCCGCCCCCGGCCGACTAGGCGGCGCCCCCGCGCCGATTAATCCAGGCTTCGCACATCCCCTCTAGACCGACAGCGTTCGGTCACGAGGTACCCAGGTGAGCACGATACGAGACGTCGTCGGCATGTCGGGCGAGCGGGCGCCCGAGGAAGTCATTCAGAAGGCGCTGTCGGCCGTGCGGATGCACCTCGGCATGGAGGTGGCCTACCTGTCCGAGTTCGTGGGCGGGGACTCGGTCTTCCGGGCGGTCGACGCCCCCGGCATGGAGGCCATCATCAAGCCGGGCGACAGCCGGCCCCTCGACGAGGTCTACTGCCGGCATATCCTGGACGGCCGTTTGCCGAACGTGATCCCGGACACCAATGCCGAGCCGATCGCCGCGGCATTGCCCATCACCCGCGAGACGCCGATCGGCAGCCATGTGAGCGTGCCGATCCGCCGCGACGACGGCAGCGTGTACGGCATGTTCTGCTGCCTGAGCCCGCGACCGAGCACGACGCTCAACGCGCGCGACCTCGCGGTGATGGAGATGTTTGCGGAGCTCTCGGCGGAACAGCTCAACCGGGCCATCCGGCAGAAGACGGGACGCGAGGTCATGCTCGGCGCCGTCCGTCACGTTCTCGACACGCGCGATTTCGGCATCCTGCTGCAGCCGATCGTCGATCTTCATGCCGCCGGTGTGTCGGGCTTCGAGGCCCTTTGCCGCTTTCGCCCCGAACCCTATCGTTCGCCCGACAAGTGGTTCGCCGATGCCGACACTGTCGGGCTCCTTGCCGACCTCGAGCTTGCGGTCATCGACAGGGCGCTCGATGCGCTCGCCGACCTGCCGCCCGACGTCTACGTGTCGGTCAACGCGTCGCCTTCCACCGTCGCGTCCGGCCGCCTGTCCGAGGTCTTCGGCAGGCGCCCCCTCGAACGCATCGTCCTCGAGGTGACCGAACACATCCCGGTCGCCGCGTACGACGAGCTGGTCGCAGAGACACGCATGTGGCGGTTCAGGGGCGTCAAGCTCGCCATAGACGATGCCGGCGCGGGCTATTCGGGGCTGCAGCACATCGTCCGTCTCGCGCCCGACATCCTGAAACTCGACATGTCGCTCACGCGCGGGATCGAGGCCGATCCGGCCAAGCGCTCGCTCGCTGCGGCGATGGTGCACTTCGCCTCCGAGACACGGTCGCTGATCGTCGCCGAGGGCATCGAGACCGTAGCGGAGCTTGAGACGGTCCGCGCCCTCGGCGTCCACCGCGGTCAGGGCTGGCATCTCGGCCGTCCGGCGGGGATCGCCGACGCCGTCGCCGCGTGCATGGCTCGAAACGTCGCCTGAACCCCGGTCACGGATCGCGGCGAGCAGCCAGCCGCGGAACCGCATCCGCTCGTGCTTCGCCCGGGGCATCGCTTGCGCCCGCGGCTCCGTCGAAGCGTCGAGGCCCGCCTCACCGTGCTTGCCCGGCGTCCTTGAATCCCGTAGAGGTGCACTCCCGTAGCGCATGCAGCGTCGGCATACGCGCCGGCCACAAAATACGGGGCCCCAAGCAGTCATGGCACGGTACGTCTTCATCACCGGCGGCGTCGTCTCGTCGCTGGGCAAGGGGCTCGCCTCGGCTGCCCTCGGTGCGCTCCTGCAGGCGCGCGGGTTCACCGTCCGCCTGCGCAAGCTCGACCCCTACCTCAACGTCGACCCTGGCACGATGAGTCCGTTCGAGCACGGCGAGGTCTTCGTCACCGACGACGGAGCCGAGACCGACCTAGACCTCGGCCACTACGAACGCTTCACCGGGGTCGCCGCACGCAAGACGGACTCCGTCAGCTCCGGCCGCATCTACCAGACCGTGCTCGAGAAAGAGCGGCGCGGCGATTATCTCGGCAAGACGATCCAGGTGATCCCGCACGTCACCGACGAGATCAAGGCGTTCCTGCGGATCGGCGAGGACGAGGTCGACTTCCAGCTCTGCGAGATCGGCGGCACGGTGGGCGACATCGAGGGGCTGCCGTTTTTCGAGGCGATCCGCCAGTTCGCGCAGGAACGCCCGCGCGGCACCTGCATCTTCATGCACCTAACCCTGTTGCCCTGGATCGCCGCCTCGGGCGAACTCAAGACCAAGCCGACCCAGCACTCGGTCAAGGAGCTGCGCTCCATCGGCATCGCCCCCGACGTGCTGGTCTGCCGGTCCGACAAGCCGATCCCGGACAAGGAGCGCGCCAAGATCGCGCTCTTCTGCAACGTGCGCGAGGACGCGGTGATCGCAGCCCCCGACCTCGGCTCGATCTATGAGGCGCCGCTCGCCTATCATCGCGAGGGCCTCGACCAGGCGGTCCTCGACGCCTTCCAGATCTCGCCCGCACGGCGGCATGGCCAACCGCGTCCGCGTCCGCCCCGAGTGGATCGACAGCGAGATCTTCGAGGCCGAGGACCCTGCCCCCTACCTCGAGGGCTACCACGCCATCCTCGTTCCCGGCGGCTTCGGCGAGCGCGGCACCGAGGGCATGATCGCCGCCGCCCGCTTCGCCCGCGAGCACCGGGTCCCCTACTTCGGCATCTGTCTCGGCATGCAGCTCGCCATCGTCGAGGCGGCGCGTCACCTCGCCGGCATGCCCGACGCCGGCAGCCAGGAGTTCGACCACGAGGCCGGCCACGGCGATCACGACGTCCGCTTCACGCCCGTCGTCTTCCACCTCAAGGAGTGGATCAAGGACAACCAGACGATCGCCCGCAACGTCCTCGACGACAAGGGCGGCACCATGCGCCTCGGCGCCTACACCGCCTGCCTGCGCGAGGACAGCCACGTCGCCGGCATCTACGGACGCACCGAGATCGCCGAGCGCCACCGCCATCGCTACGAGGTCGACATCAAGTACCGCGACCAGCTCGAGGAGCACGGCCTCTGCTTCTCCGGCCTCTCCCCCGACGGCCGCCTGCCCGAGATCGTCGAGGTCCCCGGCCACCCCTGGTTCATCGGCGTCCAGTTCCACCCGGAGCTGAAGAGCAAACCCTTCGCGCCCCACCCCCTCTTCGCCGATTTCGTCCGCGCGGCAGTGGAAGTCAGTCGGCTGGTATGAGCTTGCCGGACCCGGCGTGTGCTGGCCGCCAGAAAGATATGTCATGGCGGTAATCAGCTTTCGACACGGCTTCATTTTCATTAAGACCCGAAAGACGGCCGGCACCAGTATTGAGGCCGATCTTTGTCGCATCCTCGGCAAGGAGGATGTCGCCACGCCGATCATTCCCGAGGTTCCAGGCCACAGGCCACAGAATTTCGAGACAGGGGCCGGTCGCTTCTTCAATCACATGAGCGCAGTGCAGATACGGGAAATCCTTGGCGCGAACACCTTTGAACAGCTCCTTAAGTTCTGCGTCGAGCGCGAACCGGTCTCCAAGACGATCAGCTATTACCACATGCTCCGGAACTCGCCTGCGCACTACCGCGGCGACATAACTTGGGATGAATACTGCAATGCCGGCGACTTCCCCGTCGATGTTGAGAAGTATACTGAGGAGGTCGGTGGGCGCCGCATCCTACTTGCTGACAGAGTACTTCGCTTCGAGAAGCTAGACACTGAAATCAGGGATCTCTTCCTCAAAATCGGAGTGCCGGATTTCCGGATCACGTCTAGGGCGAAGGCGGAATACTCCAGGCGCCGCTTAGTCGGTCCCGAGCATGTGACGGACGCGCAACGCGACCTCATACGGGCCGCGTTCAAAGAGACATCAAGAGTGACTGGCCTCTACGGCACTAATTAGCAAGACCTCGGTTTCTTCTCCCTTCTTGCAAAAGCCGCCTTCCCTATAGCGAACGATGTGGGTGCCAATATTCGACGCTCTGCATCGATGTTGTAAGGTTGGCCCGTACACGCTTCGTCACCTCGATTGCGTTATGTGGCGTATTGGATGGCGTGGGCACCAGGCGACCGAACTCCGGAGTCGCCTCAATGTTGTTGCGGCACAATCTAAGGCTTGCGCCGCAACCCCGCAGCTGCCGCGAATTACTTCTCCAGCGTCGTTCAATGACTGGCCGTCAACGCTCTAGACGGAACACGTCCAGCCCTGCGCGACGCGTTCGTAGAGGTACGTGCGAAGCATCCGTCGCGCTCCTTACGTGATCTACATCAAAACAGCGTTGCCGCCACTCTCATCGGCGGCGACCGGGGTAGCAGGGTTGCCGCGGAATAGTTTTTCGAATGGTGGAACCGGCGGTGCGCAAGACAAACACCCCGGAGGTTAAGACCTTCGGTCGAAGCGCCCCCGCTAGTGCTGGATCAGCGGGCTCTCCCTACGATGGTTTGCTCATTCGCTTCCAGCAAACCGCTGCCGTCCGCGTCGTAGTCGGAGAAGACGCCGCCCTCGAACTCTTCCTCCGAGAGGTCGCCGCTGGCGTCGATGTCCATGTCGGCCAGATTTCCGTCCCCGCCATAGGCCTCGAACTCGTCTTCGGTCAGGACCGAGTCGCCGCTGATGTCGAGGTTGTCGAACGCCTCGAAGCTCTCGGCGAACTCGGTCTCGGACAACGTGCCGTCGCCATCGGTATCCCAGTCGATCTGCGCCCACACGGGCGTCGCGACAAGCGCGGCGACGAGCGCGCCGATCCGGGCAAGCCCCATCCCGTCAGTCATGGTCGATCCTCCTCGGGTTTCGCCAACGCCGTGGCATCCGAGGAAAACCGGGGCCGCCTCGTTCTAGTTCCGCCGCTTTCCCGAACGAGGTGCCGCGCCCCTTGCCGGCGGCCAGCGCGATAGTCCAGTCGCAAGACCCTGGCCTACTCCGGCAGGTAGCGGTCGATGAGGTTCCAGCCGCTCTCGGCCGTCAGACGGCGGAGGATGGCGACGTTCAGCGCCTCCGCCAGATCCGAGCCCTCGGGCAGCGCCAGGACGACGAGATGCGGGTCGAGCCGGGTCGAGCGGACCTGGAGGTCCAGACCGCCCGTCTCGGCGATGACGTGCTCGAGAACCGGGCTCGCCGCCGCGACGATATCCACCGTGCCCGCGTCGAGCGCCGCGAGCGCCGCCTCAGCGCTCTCGAACACCTCCGGCGCCACCCCCTCGCGTTCGAGGAAGAGTGCCGTCGAACCGTCCTCGACCGTGCCGACCGTCCGCCCGGCGAACGCCTCGGGCACGTCGACCTGCCGCTCGAACCCCGCCATCGTCACCACCGTCGCGGTCAGCGCCGCGCTGACGCCGAGGCCGACCAGCATCCACAGCATCGCCACCGCGCGGCCGAGGCCGGTCCGCGGCGCCTTGTCGCCGTAGCCGATCGTGGTCAGCGTCACCCCCGCCCACCAGAACCCGTCGCCGAGGCCGCGCAGCGGACTCCGCGCGAACTGGTTTTCGTTGGCGCGACGTTCGAGCAGCCAGATGACGGAGCCGACGACGAGAAGCAGGGCCGAAAGCCCCAGAACCGTACGCAGGAACTGCCACGAGGCGAGGCCCCGGACGACCGACAGCACCCGTCCCTGCTGCTTGGAGGCGACGCCCATTGTCGCGGTGTAGATGGGGTGGGTCAGGTCCGCCGCCTCCTCGAGCGCGGGCGTGGCGTCGACGGGGAGAAGCACGTCGACCGTGTCCAGCGCCTCCACGCCCTCGACCGCGACGTAGTCGTAGGTCACGCCAAGGTCCTCGGCCGCGAGCCGCCAGAGGTCGACGGCCATGCCGGTCCAGGCGCCGTCGGCGGTCTGCATGGCGAAGGGCGGGCGCTCGATGACGCCGACGCG
>CAYMRW010000031.1:0-3304 GCA_964392825.1 uncultured Rhodobacterales bacterium | reverse complement strand
GACCGCGGACGGCCCCTTCGTGATCGAGCGGGAGCAGGACAACGCCGCCGTGATCGAGGGGGAGTGGGCGCAGGTCGCCCGGCCCTGCCCGCCCTTCTGTATCCAGCCGATGACCCCGGCCGAAGGCGTGGAGACCATCGGCGAACTCGAGCTGCTCGACGTCCTCCAGAACGAGGAGGTCCTCGTTCTCGACAGTCGCACGCACGACTGGTGGAAAGACGGCACCATCCCCGGCGCCGAGAGCCTGCCCTGGAACCAGGTCGTCGACCGATTGAGCGAACTCGGCTGCGAACCGGACTTCGAGGGCTGGGATTGCAGCGAGGCGCGCCAGGTGGTCCTCTTCTGCAACGGTCTCTGGTGCGGCCAGTCGCCGACCGCCATCCGCGCCATGATCGCCGAGGGGTATCCGCCCGAGCGGATCCGTTACTATCGCGGCGGCATGCAATCCTGGCGCCTCCTCGGCCTGCCCGTGATGCAGCCGCAATCGGGATGACGCCGAACCGGCGACCGCCGGAACTCTCCGCCCCGGCCGCGGGTTGTGCTCCAGTATCGAATTGGAGGGATCACACCATGGCGAACGAAGATCAGACCAAGGGCAAGGCCAAGGACATCGGCGGCAAGGTCAAGGAAGAGACCGGCGATCTGACCGGAAACGACGACATGAAGCACGAAGGTCAGGCGGATCAGGCCGAGGGCAAGGTCCAGAAGGGCGTCGGCGACGTCAAGGACTCGCTCTCCGACGACAAGTAATACCTATCTCCGACCAGCGATCGAAGGGGCCGGCAGATGCCGGCCCTTTCTCGTATCGGGTGGGCGCGCTCACGCGCAGCCGTCCTCCTTCATGGGGTCGTGTCCCCAGTTCATGAGCGAGTAGCGCCAGTCCGAGTTCTCGATGTCGGTCTCCGGACCCTGGGCGCAGTGCCGCTTGATGTATCCCACGGTCTTGCCCATCCAGTCCCAGTCGTCGTCACTGAGATCATCCTTCCCGGTCTGCTTCAGTTCGATGATGCGTCGGCCGGACTTGTGGCCCGTCGATTCCTCGTCGCTATCGGTGTCGCCCACGGATTTGCTCTCGTCCGTGTCCAGCCACTCCTCGAGCTCCTTCGGCGTCATGTTCACGAGCTCGCCCCACTCGTCCCAGATCTGATCGTGCGACTTGGCCATGGCCATCCTCCGTTCTTGATCCGCGGCTCAATGCGCGCCCCGGCTTTCGGGTTGCGGCGGCTGCCCCGCGCGGCAACGTCGCGCGGTCCGTCTTGCTGCGATAGCCGGCACGGCATAGGTCTCGGCGCATGGTCTTCGATCTGATCCGCAGGCTGACCGAGCCTGCCCCCGAACCGCTGCCCGAACCCGATGCGCGCACGGCGCTCGCTGCGCTCCTCGTCCGGATCGCGCGCGCCGACGGCGATTACGCCATGGAGGAGGTGGCGCGGATCGACCGCATCCTGTCGGCGCGCTACGCGATGTCGCCCTTCGAGGCGACGGCGCTCCGCCGCGAGGCCGAGGCGCTCGAGGCCGAGGCGCCAGATACCGTGCGGTTCACCCGGGCGCTCAAGGACGCCGTCCCCTACGAGGAGCGGATCAGCCTGATCGAGGCGCTGTGGGAGATCGTCGTCGTCGACGGCGAGCGCGACCCCGAGGAGAACGCGCTTCTGCGCACCGTCGCGCCGCTGCTCGGCGTCACCGACCAGGACAGCGCCGTCGCGCGTCAGCGCGCCGAACGGAAGGGGTGATCGCGGCGCTTCTGATGTACGACCGGCCCGAAACGGCGGCGGCGCACGACGCCCTCTGGCGCGGAGTTCGGGCGAACCACGGCGGGGAGCTGCCCGAACGCCTGACCCGCGGCATCGCACCGCGCGCCACCTGGGCCCGCGCGGATCTGGCCCTGGGCCACATCTGCGGGTTGCCGTACCGGACCGCCTTCCGCGACAGGCTCGCCTATGTCGGCACCGGCGCCTACGATGTCGACGCGCGACCGGGACACTACCGCAGCGTCTGGATCGCGCGCGCGACCGATGCGAGGGGAACGCTCCCCGCCTTCGACGGCGCCACGTTCGCCCACAACGAACGCGGATCGTTCTCTGGGTTCGAGGCAGCCCGCCGGGCGGCTCGGGCGGCCGCAGTTACTTTCGGCGCCATGGTCGAGACGGGCTCGCACGCGCGCAGCGCCGCCGCCGTGGCCGAGGGACGCGCCGACATCGCCGCGATCGACGCGATAAGCTGGCGCGGCATCTCGCGGCACGATGCGGTCGCCGCGGGGCTCCGCGTGGTCGGCACGACGCCGCCGGCCCCGGGGCTCGCCTTCGTCACGGCGGCCGGGCGCGATGCCGACGCGATGCGAGGTGCGCTTGCGGCCGCGATCGCCGATCTCGCACCCGAGCACCGAGACGCTCTTGGGCTGAACGGCCTCGTCGTCATTCCGCTCGCGGCGTACGATGCCGCACATGCACCGCCCGAAACCTGATCCGGGCGACCGCATTCCGCGGCGTCATCTGTTGGACGCATGTTGCTTTTCGGCGCCCGGCTGGCCTTAATTCCGCGTCAACGATCGGTTCAGCCAGCTCCAAAGTGCCCGAGTCCCCCGCGCCCGTCATCGAATTGCGCAACATACACAAGCGCTTCGGACCGCTCGAAGTGCTGAAGGGCGTCGACCTCAAGGCACCCCGCGGCCATGTCGTGGCGCTGATCGGATCCTCGGGATCGGGCAAGTCGACCCTCCTGCGGTGTGCCAATCTCCTCGAGGACAGCCAGGAGGGCGACGTTCTCTTTGAGGGCGAGCCGATCGCGTGGCGCGGCGCGGGGCCCCGCCGGCAGCCCGCCGACCGCGCGCAGGTGATCCGCATCCGCACCCGCCTGGCCATGGTGTTCCAGCAGTTCAACCTCTGGGCACACATGACGATCCTGCAGAACGTCATGGAGGCGCCGCTCACCGTCCTGCGGCAGGAGCGGGCCGAGGTCGAGGCCCGGGCCCGCGCCATGCTCGATCGGGTCGGCATCGCCGACAAGGCCGAGGCCTATCCGGCGCAGCTGTCGGGCGGCCAGCAGCAGCGCGCCGCCATCGCCCGCGCGCTCTGCATGGAGCCCACGGCGCTCCTCTTCGACGAGCCCACCTCTGCGCTCGACCCCGAACTCGAACAGGAGGTCGTGCGCGTCATCAAGTCCCTCGCCGAGGAGGGGCGGACGATGATCCTCGTCACCCACGACATGTCGATGGCGCGCGACTGCGGCGACCATGTCGTGTTCCTGCACCACGGGCGCATCGCCGAGGAGGGGCCGCCCGACCGCATCTTCGGCCAGCCGGAAA
>CAYMRW010000030.1:0-14917 GCA_964392825.1 uncultured Rhodobacterales bacterium | reverse complement strand
CGAGGCGTATTCGGTCGGCGCCTGGTTGCGCCAGTTGGCCCCGCTTCTCCGCGGGGACCGTCCGATCCTCGTCGGCGGCACCGGCCTCTACTTCACGCGCCTGACCGAGGGTCTGACCGAGATCCCGGCGATTGCGGCCGAGATCCGACGGGAGGCGGCGTGCCGCGACGTCGAGGACCTCCTCGGCGAGATCGAGCCCCGGACCGCGGACGTGATCGACCGCCGCAATCCGGCCCGCGTGCGGCGCGCGTGGGAGGTGCAGCGGGCGACTGGCCGCAGCCTCGCCGCGTGGCAGGCGGACACCCCTGCCCCGCTCCTCCGCCTGCGGCAGACGCACCCGCTCCTTCTCGCGACCGACCGGGACGCGCTCACGCGCCGGATCGACGCGCGTGCCCGCCGCATCCTGGCGGACGGAGGCCTCGCGGAGGTGCGCGCCGCCCTCGCCCGCCACGGCGCCGACGCTCCCGCGATGAAGGCCATCGGCGCCCGCGAGATCGCCGCGCACCTGAGGGGCGAACTGACGCGGGAGGAGGCGCTCGAGCGGCTGGTCGTCGCGACCCGCCGCTACGCCAAGCGGCAGCGCACCTGGTTTCGCTCGAACATGCGGGAATGGACGCCGGTCGGTGGCGGATGATGCCCGCGGCGCCGTTGCGGGTTGCAACATGGCCCAAACGCCGCTTTGATCGTCAGGGATGAAGCGCGCAACAACGACGAGCCAGGCAAGGCTGCGCGGCGCGCACCACGTCGTCCGGGTCATGGTGACGACGCGCCATATCTAGGGAGTTCGAGGAATGACGAGATCGACGCAAGAGCGCATGCACCCCGCCGCCCGCATGTACGCCGCCGAGCATCGGGCGGGAAAACTCAGCCGGCGGGAGTTCCTGAGCCGCACCACATCGCTCGGCGTGTCGGCCGCCGCCGCCTACGGCCTGATCGGCCTCGGCGCGCCTGCCAGGGCGCAGGAGGCGCAGGAGGGCGGTACCCTGCGCATCCAGATGGACGTGCTCGCGCTGAAGGATCCGCGGGTCTGGGACTGGAGCCAGATCGCCAACTACTGCCGCGGCTGGCTTGAGTACCTCGTCGAGTACAACGCCGACGGCACGTTCCGCGGCATGCTCCTCGAATCGTGGGAGGTGAACGACGACGCCACCGAGTACGTGCTGCGGTTGCGTCCGGGGATCACCTGGAACAACGGTGATCCGTTCACCGCTGAGGATGTCGCGCACAACTTCCGCCGCTGGAGCGACGGCACCGCCGAGGGCAACTCGATGGCGGCGCGGATGGCCGCGCTGATGGACCCCGAGACGAACCAGGTGCGCGACGGCGCGGTCGAGGTCGTCGACGACGCGACGGTCCGGCTGAACCTCTCCTCGCCCGACATCGCCATCATCGCGCAGGTGTCGGACTATCCCGCGGCGGTCGTCCATCAGTCCTACACCGGCGGCAACCCGATCGACGACCCTATCGGCACGGGCCCGTATCTGCCGGGCGAGTACACGGTCGGGGTGCGCGGCGTGCTCACGAAGAACCCCGATCACGAGTGGTGGGGCAAGGACGTCTACGGCGGCGCCACCCTCGACGAGATCATCTTCATCGACTACGGGCAGGACCCCGCCGCCTGGCTCGCCGCCATCGAGGCGGAAGAGGTCGACATGCTCTACGAGAGTGTCGGCGAGTTCATCGAGATCATGGACAGCCTCGACCTCGTGAAGTCCGAGGTGGTCACGGCCAACACCATCACAATCCGTCCGAACCAGCTTGCCGAGGTCGACGGCATGCGCCCTTACGAGGACGTCCGCGTCCGGCGGGCGCTGGCCATGGCCTGCGACAACGCGGTCCTGCTCGAGCTCGGCTACTCGAACCTCGGCATCGTCGCCGAGAACCACCACGTCTGCCCGATCCACCCCGAGTACGCCGAGGTGCCGGCGCCCGTGCACGACCCCGAGGCGGCCATGCGCCTGATGGAGGAGGCCGGCATGGCGGACTACGAGCACGAGCTCGTGTCGATCGACGACGACTGGCGGCGCAACACCACGGACGCCGTGGCGGCACAGCTTCGCGACGCCGGCATCGCGGTCAACCGCACCATCCTGCCCGGCTCGACCTTCTGGAACGACTGGACCAAGTACCCATTCAGTTCGACGAACTGGAACCAGCGTGCGCTCGGTGTCCAGGTTCTCGCCGTCGGCTACCGCTCGGGCGCCGCCTGGAACGAGTTCGGCTACGCCAGCGAGGAGTTCGACGCGCTCCTCGACGAGGCGCTGGCGATCGCCGACGCCGACGAGCGCCGCGAGGTGATGGGACGCATCCAGACCAAGCTGCAGGAGGACGGGGTGACCATCCAGCCCTACTGGCGGTCGAGCTACCGACACTATCGCGAGAACGTCATCGGCGCCGAGATGCATCCGACCTTCGAGATGCACCTGTACAAGTACGGCCTCGCCGACGCCTGATCTATGCATCCCGGGGGCGTGCTGACGCCCCCGGGCCCATTCCTCCACAGGGAGCCGCCGCATGGGCCTCTTCATCCTCCGCCGGGTCGGCGTGATGATCCTGACGGCTCTGGCCCTCACGCTCGTCGTCTTCTATCTGACGAACCTCTACCCGAACCTCGAGAAGCTGGCGAAGACCCAGGGCAACGTCCGCATGACGGACGAGCAGGTCGAGCGCTGGCTCGACCGAAACGGCTATCTCGAGCCGACACTTCTGAAGTACGGACAGTGGCTTGGCGTCGTGCCCGGGCATCTTGAGCGCGATGCCGAAGGCGAGATCGTCGACGGCCGTTGCGCCGAGGCGGGAGCGCCGCATGAAGAGTGGCCGCGCTTCTGCGGCGTCCTGCAGGGCGACTGGGGCGTCTCCACCGTGTTCCGCGACGACGTGGGCGACATCGTTTCCACCCGCCTCGCGCTTACCGGCAAGCTGATGTTCTGGGTCATGGTACTGATGGTACCCTCGGCGCTGATCGTCGGCGTGCTCGCGGGCATGCGCGAGGGGTCCAAGCTCGACCGCTCCCTCTCGACCTTCTCCATCGCGACGACGGCGACCCCCGAGTACGTCTCGGGCGTGATCTTCATCACCGTCTTCGCGTCGTCGGCCGTGGGGCTGCGCTGGTTCAAGGGGACCGCGACCAGTGCGGCGGAGGATGCGAACTTCGAGAACTTCTTCCTGCCCGTCCTGACCATCGCGCTCTACGGCATGGGCTACATCGCGCGGATGACGCGCGCCTCGATGACCGAGGTGATGACGGCGCAGTACATTCGCACCGCGCGGCTGAAGGGCGTGTCGTTCCGCAACATCGTGATGCGCCACGCGCTCAGGAACGCACTAATCGCGCCCTTCACGGTGATCATGCTGCAGTTTCCTTGGCTTCTGAACGGCGTCGTCATCGTCGAGACGCTGTTCAACTACAAGGGCTTCGGCTGGACGCTCGTGCAGGCGGCGTCGAACAACGATGTCGAACTGCTGCTCGCGTGTTCGGTGGCGGCGGTCTTCGTCGTGCTGATCACGCAGCTGATCTCCGATATCGGCTACGTCTTCCTCAACCCGCGGATCAGGATCGCATGACATGGACCCGTTGAGCTGGACCGGCCTTCTCGGCCCCGTACTCGATCCGCTGCTCCTCGCCGCCATCGGCGTCATGGTGCTGGGCACGCTGGCTCAACTCGGGCTCGGCCTCGTCGGGCTCGGCGCGAACCCGGACGGAACGGCGACGCGAACCGCGGGCGACTACGCCGGGCTCGCCACGCGGTTCGCGAGCTACCTCTTCGTCGCCGTCCTGCTCGCCTACGTCGTAGGCGGCATCGTCCTGCGCGAAGGGGCGGGGATCGTCGGCCGCATGGCCTGGCAGTTCCTGCCGGCGTGGATCGGCCTCGTCGTCGTGTTCACGCTCTCGATCACCTTCAAGCGGCGGCTCGGGCTCTACGGCAAGCTCTTCGACTCCCCCATCGGCATGGTCGGATTCGGCATCGTCATGTTATGGGCGTTCACGGCGCTCTTCGCCAACGCCATCATCACGCACGACCCGTTGTTCCAGGTTTCGGGCCTCAAGAACGCCATCCCAGGCGCCCCGGTGCCCGAGGGCACGCCGGGCTACGAGTACTACCTGCTCGGCGGCGACAACCTTGCCCGCGACGTCTTCAGCCGGATGGTCATGGGCGCCCGCCGGGTGCTGGCCATCGCGCCCGCGGCCACCCTCTTCGCCTTCATGGTGGGCATCACCCTCGGCGTGCCGGCGGGCTACTTCGGCGGCCGGCTCGACACGTTCCTGACGTTCCTGGCCAACCTCGTCCTCGCCTTTCCCGTCATCCTGCTCTTCTACCTCCTCGTCACGCCAGAGATCCGGGTGACCGGGATCCCCACGATCCTCGCCGCCGTCCTTTTCATCTTCCCGATCGTCTTCTTCAGCATCCTCTGGAACAGCCGTTTCCACACCCAGCCGACGAAGCGGAACATCTACATCGCCATCACGCTCGCCATCGGCCTCTGGGCCTATTCGGGGCTGGCCTTCAACGCCGACCCGCTCGGCGTCTTCGGGATGGATCCGAACCTCCTCAACGTCTTCGTCGCCGTCGTCTTCGTGAATGCACCCACGGTCTTCCGCATCGTCCGCGGCATCGTGCTCGACATCCGCACCCGCGACTACGTGGCCGCCGGCCAGACCCGCGGCGAGGGGCCCTGGTACATCATGCTGTGGGAGATCCTGCCGAACGCGCGTGGCCCCCTCATCGTCGATTTCTGCCTGCGCATCGGCTACACGACGATCCTGCTCGGCACCCTCGGCTTCTTCGGCCTCGGCGTCTCCCCCGAGTCCCCCGACTGGGGCTCGACCATCAACGACGGCCGCAAGCTCCTCTCCATCTATCCGCACCCGGCCCTCGCCCCCGCCGTCGCGCTCATGAGCCTCGTTCTCGGCCTGAACCTCCTTGCCGACGGCCTTCGCGAGGAATCCCTGCGCGACTGAGCCGCCGCGGCGGCCGTCCTCCCGGTGCCCCGGACCCGGGCACAGGGAGGACCCCATGGCGCGGGAGAACATGCCCGAGATGCCGCGCGGCGCTCGGACCGGCGATGCGGATGCATGCCGGGGTCAGCCCCGCGCGAAGCGCAGCAATGCCGCTCCGGCAATGGTGATCATGGTCGAGACGAGCTTCGCCAGGTCGAGACGTTCGCGCATGATCCCCACCCCGATCAGGAGCGCGAAAATGATCGACGTCTCGCGCAGCGCGGTGACGAGCGCGATGGGGGCGAGCGTGAACGCCCAAACCACGACCGCATAGGCGACATAGGACGCCGTGCCCCCGATCAGCCCGAGGCGGACGAGACGGGGATCCCGAGGCAGCCGCCGCAGCAGGTCACGCCTGGTGGCCGCGGTCCATGCGCAGAACAGAATCGCGTTGCCGATGGCCGCCCAGGTCCAGTAGCCGAACGCCGTGCCGGCCTCTCGCGCGCCGATCCCGTCCACCAGCGAGTAGGCGGCGATGAACGCCCCCGTGCCGAGCGCCATGACCGCCGCGCGGGGATTGCGCGTTCCGTCGAAGCGGCGCACGAGCGCGAGCGACAGGATGCCGGCCGCGATCAGTCCGATCGCCAGCAGCTCCGCCCGGGCCAGCGTGACCTCGAGCAGCCCGACGGACACCGCCGCGACGATCAGCGGGGCCGAGCCCCTGGCGATCGGATAGACTTGGGTCAGGTCGCCCGCCTCGTACCCCGCGATGAGGAAGAGCTGGTAGCCAAGGTGCAGCGCAATGCCCGCGAGGAGCCATTCCAGGGCCGCCGCGTCCGGTACCGGCACGAAGAGGAGCATCGCGAAGGCGACCGGCAGGTGCCCGATCACGACGGCGGCCATCGAGGCGTACTTGTCGCCGCCGCCGCCTTTCACCAGAGCGTTCCAGGTCGCATGCAGCAGGGCGGCGAACAGGACCGCGAGAAAGACCGTCGGGCTCACGATGGTGCATCTTTCATGATCCGTAGCTCGTTCGTGTACCGATCCCTCCGTCCTGCGCCCCGCAGGTCACGGGGTCAAACGCGGGCATGAGAACCGGCGCCGAGATGCTGCACAAACAGAGTTCGACCACAATCTCCGAGGCCGCGTCCTGAACAGGGAGAAAAACCGGACTGCGCGGCGAAAGCCTATGCAAAAGGCCCTATCCGGATCGGAGGCTACCGTTCCGCCAGCGCCGCCTCCACCGTCGCGCGGATCGCGGCCGGGTCGACGTCCTCGGCGACGAAAGCCTGCCCGATGCCGCGGGCCAGAACGTAGCGCAACCGCCCCCCAACGGCCTTCTTGTCCTGCGCCATCAGGTCCATCAGCCCGTCCGCATCGGGCAGCTCGCCCGGCACGTCGGCAAGCGTGGCGCGGCATCCCACCGCGCGGAAGTGCGCCCGGACCCGCACCGGATCCTCCTGCGAGCAGAGCCCCAGCCGGGCCGAGGCGTCGAAGGCGAGGCCGCAGCCGATCGCCACAGCCTCCCCGTGCAGCAGCCGGCCGGAGTACCCCGTCGCGGCCTCGAGCGCGTGCGCGAAGGTGTGGCCGAGGTTCAGGAGCGCCCGGTCCCCCGCCTCGGTCTCGTCCCGCTCCACGATCCGCGCCTTGGCCGCAACCGACCGCTCCACCGCCTCCTCCAGAAGCCCCGCGTCCCCCGTCAGGAGCGTCGGACCGACCTCCTCCAGCCGCGTGAAGAACGCGGCGTCGCCCAGAAGCCCGTACTTCGCCACCTCGCCGTACCCCGAAAGCAGCTCCCGCCCCGGCAGCGTCGCCAGCGTTGCCGTGTCGGCCAGGACCAGGCTCGGCTGGTGGAAGGCGCCGATCAGGTTCTTGCCCTGCGCCGAATTGATCCCGGTCTTGCCGCCGACCGACGAGTCGACCTGCGCGAGCAGCGTCGTCGGCACCTGCACGAAGCGTACGCCACGGCGCAGGATCGCCGCGGCGAAGCCGCCGAGATCGCCGATGACACCACCGCCGAGCGCGACCACGACGTCCTGCCGCTCCACCTGCCGCTCGAGAAGCCAGTCGACGGCGCGGGCGAGTTCGTCCCAGCGCTTCGTCCCCTCCCCGGCCGGAAGCGCCAGGGCGACGCTGCTGATGCCGGCGGCCGCGAGCGCCGCCTCGAACGGGCCGAGATGATGCGCCGCCACCGTCTCGTCGGTCAGGATGGCGACCCGCGGACGGCGCAAGAGCGGCGCGATCCGCGCCCCCGCTTGGGCCAGGAGCCCCGCGCCGATCACGACGTCGTAGGCACGTCGCCCCAGATCGACCCGGACCGTTCTCATGCGATGACGTCGGTGCGCGCCAGCAGGGCCTCGTGCACCAGTTCCGCCGTCTCGGCCGCACTGAGCTCGGCCCGCGCGTCGACGGTCACGTCGGCCTCGGCGTAGACGGGCGCCCGTTCCTCGATCAGGCGAACCAGCGTCCCGCGCGGATCGGACGTCCTGAGAAGCGGTCGCGTGGGCTTGCGGCGCACCCGCGGCCAGAGGACGTCGACCGTGGCGCGGAGCCAGACGGAGACGCCCCGCGCGGCGATCAGACGACGGTTCTCCGCCGCGAGAAAGGCGCCGCCGCCGATCGACAGGACGCCGCGCGGTCCCGCCAGCAGCCGCTCGATCACCTGGGCCTCCTTTCGGCGGAAGAACGGCTCGCCGTCGCGCTCGAAGATCTCCGAGATCGCGAGGTTCGCCGCCCGCTCGATCTCGGCGTCGCTGTCGGTGAAGGGCACGCGCAGACGCCGGGCGAGCGCCAGGCCGACGGCAGACTTGCCCGCCCCCATCATTCCGACCATCACCACCGTCCGTTCGAGCTGTTGTCGCAAATGCGCACCGACCCTTCGGTTCCTCAGCCGCCCCCTTGAATGACGCGAACCGGGATGGAACACCATAATGAAGAGCGGGACCGGCGCTTTGCCCGGCACCCCCCGGATATAGAGGCACGGGAGCAGGTTTGGCGATGGGCCGCATCTCTAAGGCGCTTCTTGTGCTTGTGATCCTGGCCGTCATCGGCCTCGTCGGCTTCGCCTATTTCGGCGACCTCACGCCCGAGACCCGGGATGTCGAGGCACCGGTCACGCTCGATGTGGATTAGATCGGCGTTGCTCGCCGCGGCGATCGCCACGCCGCTCGCGGCGGAGAACGCGCCTCTGTCGGCCATCCCGTGGCTGTCCGACAGCGTGACCGCCGCCCCGAGGAGCGACGAGATCACGGTGCGGACGCTGCCGCGGCCGGCGCGCGCCGTCGGTGCCCTCGAGCCCGAGGCTGCCGGGGTCCGCGCCGACGTCTGGGCGGGATCGTCGGCGGACGATCTCACGCGCCTCCTCGACGCGATGCCGCCCTCGATGCCCGTGGCGCCGGCGGACCTTCTCGCTCGCCTGGTTTCGGTTCGGGCCCCGGTCGACGACCCGGACGGAAGGTTCCTGCGCGCGCGCATCGACGCGCTGATGGCGATGGGTCGGCTCGACGCGGGGCGGGCCCTGATCGCCGATGCAGGGGCGCTCGACGACGCCCTGTTCCGGCGCGACTTCGACATCGCCCTGCTGACCGGGACCGAGGACGCCGCATGCCGGCGATTCGGGGAGCGTCCGGACCTCTCCCCGACCTATCCCGCGCGGATCTTCTGTCTCGCCCGGCTCGGCGACTGGCAGGCGGCAGCGCTGACGCTCGAGACGGCCGAGGCGCTCGGCGCCCTGTCGCCCGAGGACTCGGTCCTCCTCGCCCGGTTCCTCGACGACGGCGAGGGGGGGGTCTTGCCGCCGCCGCGCCGTCCCGACCCCGTCACGCCGCTGGCTTTCCGGCTCTTCGAGGCGATCGGCGAACCTCTCTCGACGCGAGGCCTGCCGCTCGCCTTCGCGCATGCCGACATGCGCCCGCAGAACGGCTGGAAGACCCGGATCGAGGCCGCCGAGCGGCTCGCGCGCGGCGGCGCGATTACGTTCGGGGATCTCCTGTCGGCGTACCGGGAGAACGCGCCCGCGGCCTCCGGCGGCGTCTGGGACCGGGTCGCGGCCGTTCAGGCCTGGGACGAGGCGGCCCCAAAGGACCGGGGGCGGGCGCGCGCCGCGGCGCACGAGGCGCTGCGTCAGGCCGGCCTGGGTCACCTCCTCGGGGACCACCCCATGGCCGCCGTCGGGTCGCGGCCCGCGGGCGACGACCGGTCCATACCGGAGGGCGCCGGACCGTCCGGAGAGGCGGCCCTGGACGCGATCGGGCGCATCGCCCGAGCATGGGACGGGGACCGCGACGACCTCGCGGCGGCGATGGCGGCGCTCCGGGCGACGCAGGCCTTCGGGGCGCCGCCCGCCACGTCGCGATGGGCACAGAGATGACGGACGGCATGACGCTCGGGCCCGCGGCGTCGCTGCGTATCGAGGCGTTTCTCGAGGCGCAGGCGGCCGAGATGGGCGCGGCGCTCAACACCCGCCTCGCCTATGCGCGCGATCTCCGCGACTTCGCGCTCCGGCTCGAGGCGCGAGCGACGGCGCTCGACGCCGCGGAGCGCGCCGACATCGAGGCGTACCTCATCGACTGCGCGGCGCGCGGGCTCAGCCTCGCCACCCGCGCTCGGCGGTTGTCGGCTATCCGCCAGTTCTATCGTTTCGCCTTCGAGGAGGGATGGCGGGGGGACAATCCCGCGATCCAGATCCGCGGCCCCGGCCGGCAGAAGCGCCTGCCCTCCACGCTGTCCGAGATCGAGGTGGACTCCCTGATCGGCGCCGCCAGGCGCGTCGGGCGGAACGAATACGACCGGTCGCGCAACGCCTGCCTCATGGAGCTGCTCTACGCCACCGGCATGCGGGTGACCGAGCTCGTCGGGCTGCCCGTCGCCGCGGCACGCGGCGACCCGCGGCTGCTTTTGATCCGCGGCAAGGGCGGACGGGAGCGCATGGTGCCCCTGACCGAGCCGGCCCGTGCCGCCCTCGCTGCGTGGCTCGCCATGCGCGACGCCTGCGAGGAGGGGGCCGGGCGCTTCCTCTTTCCGTCGCGCAGCCGGTCCGGGTACCTGACGCGGCACCGCTTCTACACGCTCGTGAAGGAGATCGCCGTCGAGGCCGGGATCGATCCGCAGCGGGTAACGCCGCATACGCTGCGCCATGCCTTCGCCACGCATCTTTTGGCGGGCGGCGCCGATCTGCGTTCGATCCAGACGCTGCTCGGGCACGCCGACGTGGCGACGACCGAGATCTATACCCACGTCCTCGACGCGCGGCTCCGCGAGCTGGTGCTGGCGTGCCATCCGCTTGCGGGAGAGCCGCCGTCTTGATGCCGGGGCGCCCCGCGCAGTAACTCGGAGCGATCTCCACCAAACCCGGGACCCCCGATGCTTGACACGGCCTTCTGGTTGACCGCCGGCGCCATCCTGCTCCTGCTCGTGCTCTCCGCCTTCTTCTCGGGCAGCGAGACGGCCCTGACGGCGGCCTCCCGCGGCAAGCTCCGCGCCCAGGCCGACCGCGGCTCCAAGGGCGCCGAGCGGGCGCTCAGCATCACCGAGGACAACGAGCGCCTGATCGGGTCGGTCCTGCTCGGCAACAACCTCGTCAACATCCTCGCCGCATCGCTGGCGACCGCCCTCTTCACGCGTGTCCTGGGCGAGTCGGGCGTGGCGGTGGCGACCCTCGTCATGACCCTCCTCGTCCTGATCTTCGCCGAGGTGCTGCCCAAAACCTACGCCATCACCAATTCCGAGGCCGCCGCAAGCCGCGTCGCCCCCGTGATCCGGTACGTGATCCTGCTGTTCGCCCCGGTGGTCAGCGCAGTCCGCGCGCTCGTGCGCGTGATCCTCCGTCTCTTCGGCGTCAGGACCGATCCCGACACCCACATCCTCGCCGTGCGCGAGGAGATCATGGGCGCGCTCTCGATCGGCCACTCCGAGGGCGTCGTCGAGAAGGAGGACCGCGACCGCATCCTCGGCGCTCTCGATCTCGCCGACCGGACCGTGGAGGAGATCATGCTCCACCGCAGCGAGATCGAGATGCTCGACGCGACGCTGCCGGCGTCGGAGATCGTGGCCCAGTGCCTCGACAGCGCCCACACCCGCCTGCCGCTCTACCGCGACGACGCCGAGAACATCGTGGGCGTCGTCCACGCCAAGGACCTCCTGCGCGCGATCTACGCCCGCCGGGAGGCGGCGGGAAAGGAGACCCTGACCGAGTTCGACGTCATGGACGTGGCGATGGAGCCCTACTTCGTCCCGGAGACGACGACGCTCGACGAGCAGATGCGGCAGTTCCTCGTGCGCCGCACGCATTTCGCGCTCGTCGTCGACGAGTACGGCGCGCTCCGCGGGCTCATCACGCTCGAGGATATCCTGGAGGAGATCGTGGGCGAGATCACCGACGAGTTCGACCGCGACAAGGGCAAGCAGATCCGCCGCACGGAGGGTGGGGACTGGATCGTCGACGGCGGCACCACGATCCGCGATCTGAACCGCGAGACCGACTGGAACCTGCCCGACGAGGAGGCGAACACGATCGCGGGCCTCGTCATCCACGAGGCGCAGACGATCCCGACCGCGGGCCAGGTGTTCTCGTTCCACGGCTTCCGCTTCGAGGTGCTGGCGCGTGAGGACAATCGGATCACCCGCCTCAGGATCCGGCCGCTCTGATGCCGCATCACCCTGCCGGGGAGGGCACTAGGCTCGGATCGATACGCACGGTCACCGGAAGATGGTCCGAGATGCTCTCGTAGGCGATGCCACCGAGCGTCGTCCGCGGGATGGTGGCGCCGGCGCACCATCCGGCCGGTGCGTTCCGCGTATAGAGCACGTGGTCGACCCAGGCCCTGTGACGGACGCGCTCCGAGATCGGGTCCGGAAAGCGCATCGTCCACAACCCGTCGAACGCGCCATCCGAGGAATACGGGGCGCCGGCCGCGTCGAAGAGGGCGTTGCCGAGGGCGAGGTCCGGCGCCCAGACCGATCCCATCAGGATCTCGGCGGCGCAGAGCTGTCCGCGCGGATCGCAGACCGCCGAACCCGGTCCCTCGTTGAGGCCGCCGGCGACGAGGAGCGGCACCTCGCGCGTCGCGGGATCGCAGAGATAGGCGTCCAGGAACTCGCGGCGAAGGCGGTGCGCCAGCGCCATGAACCGCGCCCGATTGGCCTCGGCCTCGACTAGCCAGCGCGACCAGTCGTAGCCGCCGAAGAACCCGCGGCTGGCCAGATGTACGCCAAGCAGCCGGAACGGCGTCCCCAGATGCGGCCGGATCTCGGCGTAGAGGGGACGCGTGTCGAAGTGGAACCACTCGGCGGCCGCGTTCCGGCTGTGTGCCACGAAGAACGGCTCGGTCGCCGCGTGCAGGGGCCCCGTGGCCGGGTCTTCGACATCGAAAACCGTCATCGCGTCGGCGGCGAAGCGCGACGTGTCCGTGCGAAGGGCGAGGCCGAGACAGCGCTGGCGCTCTTGCACGACCCGGCCCGGAACGTCGGCATAGCGCGACGGCTGGACCTGGCAGATCCATGCCCCGTGATCGAGACGCTCGAAGAACCGTTGCAGGGCAATACTCCGCCGCGGTCCCTCTAGCACGAGAATGATGTCGGGCTCGAGGTCGACGATCGCCTTCTTCAGCAGGCGCAGGCGATGCGCGACGGTCGGCGCCGCCCCGGGCTGCGACAGTGGCGAGGGGCCCCGGACGCTCATGTCGTCGGGCTTGAACTCGAGGGCGCCGTCTTCGCTCTCGGCGTAGAGGTCGGCGAGCCAGTCCATGTTCCACGAGACGAGCTTGAGCCCGTGGCGCAGCTTCGGTTTGTAGTCGACCGGGTCCTTCGGCCATGGCTGCGTGATGTGTCCGCCGGAGCCGAAATCGGTGTCGGGCCGGTTCATCGCCGGCCGCACTCTGGCCAGGCCCGTCGGGCGTCCGAGTGACACGGCGGCCACCTCCTTGCCAGGGATCGCCGGAAGAGCGTCGGCGGCCATGGTTAGGGCGGCGTCAGCCGACCGCCCGCCCCGCGGCCCTAGAACGCATCGGGGCGGGCCTCGCGCGCCATGTGGTCGAGCACGGCGTTGACGAAGCGCGCCTCGCGACCGCCGGGAAAGAACGCGTGGGCGACGTCGACGAACTCGGTGATGACCACGCGCGGCGGGGTCTTCTCCGCGGTGAGCTCGGCCCCCGCGGCGCGGAACAGCGCCCTCAGCGTCGGGTCGATGCGATCGATGGGCCAGCGCGCCACGAGCGCCCGATCGGTCATCTGGTCGATCCGCGCCTGGCGCGCCACCGCACCCTCGAGGAGGTCGCGAAAGAGGTCGACGTCGCCCTCGACAAGCTGCTCCCCGCCCAGCTCGGCGCCGAAGCGGTAGGTCTCGAACTCCTGCCTCACGCGGTCGAGCGGCGCCGACGCCGCTTCCATCTGGAAGAGCGCCTGCACCGCGTAGAGCCGCGCCGCGGACTTCATCTGCCGCTTGCTCATGCGGTGATCCCCGAGCGGAAGCCGATGCCGCCGGGGCGCTTGCCGATGCGCCGCGTCAGCGCGATGAGGTGCAGCGCCGCGGCGGCCGCGCCGCCGCCCTTGTCCTGGCCCTCCGGGTCGGCCCGAACCTGGGCCTGGGCGTAGGTTTCCACGGTCAGGATGCCGTTTCCGATGCAGGCGGTGTCGAGCCCGAGAAGCATCAGCGCCCGGCTCGAATCGTTGCACACGGTCTCGTAGTGCGTGGTCTCCCCACGGATGACGCAGCCGAGCGCGACGTAGCCGTCCCAGTCACCCTGGCGGTGCGCGATCCGGATGCCGACAGGCACCTCAAGCGCGCCCGGGACCTCCTCGGTCTCGTGCTCCGCCCCGGCCGCATCGAGCACCGTGCGCGCGCCGGCGAGCAGCCCGTCGGCAATGTCGCGGTAGTAGGGCGCCACCACGATCAGCACGCGGGTCAGACCGCCGAGATCGGGCAGCGGCAGCAGGTGGTGCGTCGGCCCCGCCATCAGTCGAGCGGGATCGGGCGCGTGCCCTCGATCGACAGACCGTAGGCGTCGAGGCCGACGATCCGCGGCTGCGGCGAGTTCGTGAGCAGGATCAGACGCGACAGGCCGAGCGAGGACAGGATCTGCGCCCCCAGCCCGTACTGGCGGAGCGTCTGCGGCGAGACCGCGCCCTCGAGCGCGATCTGCATGTGGACGTCGCGCAGGAGAACGAGCGCCCCCCGGCCCTCCTCCGCTATGAGCTGCATGGCCAAACTGAACTCCCGCGTCCGCCCGGCACTTCCGGCACCGACGAGGTCGAGGAGGGGGTCGAGCGCATGCATCCGGACGAGAACGGGATCGGGGCCGCCGATGTCGCCCTTGACGAGGGCGATGTGCTCGGCGCCCTGCGTCTCGTCGGTGTAGACGTGCAGTTCCCACTCGCCGCCGAACTCCGACACGATCCGCTGGCGGGCGCGTTCGCGCACGAGGTTGTCGTGGCGGCGGCGGTAGGCGATGAGGTCGCTGATCGTGCCGATGCGGACGTTGTGGCGCTGCGAGAAGGCGACGAGGTCGGGCAGGCGCGCCATCGTCCCGTCCTCGGCCATGATCTCGCAGATGACGCCCGCGGGCTTCAGCCCGGCGAGGCGGGCGATGTCGACCGCCGCCTCCGTGTGGCCGGCGCGGACGAGGACGCCCCCCTCGCGGGCGCGGAGGGGGAAGACGTGGCCGGGCGTCGCGATGTCCTGGGCCGCGGTGCCGTCGTCGATGGCGACCGCGATCGTGCGGGCGCGGTCGTGCGCCGAGATGCCGGTGGTCACCCCCTCCCGCGCCTCGATCGAGACGGTGAAGGCGGTCTCGTGCCGCGAGGAGTTCTGCGCGGACATCAGCGGCAGTTGCAGCGCGTCGATCCGCTCTCCCATGAGGGCGAGGCAGATGAGGCCGCGGCCGTGGGTGGCCATGAAGTTGATCGCCGCGGCCGTCGCCATCTCGGCCGGGATCACGAGGTCGCCCTCGTTCTCGCGGTCCTCGTGGTCGACGAGGATGAACA
>CAYMRW010000029.1:0-15021 GCA_964392825.1 uncultured Rhodobacterales bacterium | reverse complement strand
CGACGATCACCGGCCCGAGGAATGTACCCGAGTCGGGTGCCTCGCCGGCGTAGCGGACCCAGCCGCGCTGCTGCATCGCCTTCACGTGCGCCTCGAGCCGGCCCTTCGCCTCGGCGTCGATGATGGGCCCCATGTCGGTCGCGGGGTCCGTCGGGTCGCCGAGGGTCAGCGTGCGCGCGGCGCCCTCGATCATGCCGACGACGCGGTCGGCCACGTCCTCCTGCACGTGCAGGATGCGGCAGGCCGAGCAGCGCTGCCCGGCCGAGCGGAACGCCGACATGACGACGTCGTCGCTGACCTGCTCGGGCAGCGCGGTGGCGTCGACGATCATGGCGTTGATGCCGCCGGTCTCGGCGATCAGCGGCACGATCGGCCCGTCCTTGTCGGCGAGCTGCCGGTAGATGGCGCGCGCCGTGGCTGTCGAGCCGGTGAAGACGACGCCGGACACGGCGGGATGCGCGATCAGCGCGCGGCCGGCCTCGGGCCCGCCCGGGACGAAGTGCAGCGCGCCCGCCGGGACGCCCGCCTGGTGCAGGATGCGCACCGCCTCGGCGCCGATGATCGGAGTCTGCGGCGCGGGCTTGGCGGCGACGCAGTTGCCGGCGGCGAGGGCGGCCGCGACCTGTCCGGTGAAGATCGCCAGCGGAAAGTTCCAGGGCGCGATGGCGACGAAGACGCCGCGCGGCACCAGCGTGTGCACGTTCTCCTCGCCCACGGGGCCCGGGAGGACGGCGCGTGTCATCAGCCGCTCCGCCTCGTCGGCGTAGTAGCGCAGGAAGTCCACCGCCTCGCGGATCTCGGCGATGCCGTCGTCGAGCGTCTTGCCCGCCTCGCGTGCGAGGACCGCGAGCAGGCGGTCACGCTGCCCCTCCATCAGGTCGGCGGCGCGGCGCAGGACGCCGACGCGACGCCCGACGTCCGTCCCGGCCCAGTCGCGGTGCCCGGCCGCGGCGTCCATGGCGGCCGTGGCCTCGGCCCCGATCGCGGCGCGGGCGGTGCCGATGGGGGCGCCGTCGACCGGGCTGACTACGCGGTCGCCGCCCGTCAAAGCGCGTCCGTCGATGATCGGTCCGGCCTCGGCCTCGAGTGGCAGTTCCGCGGCGATGCCCGAGAGCGCCGCGTCGAGCTCGTCCCGGGCGCCGAACTCGATTCCGGCGGAGTTCTTGCGCTCGCCGAAGAGGCGCTGCGGCCGGGCGATGGCCTTGTGGCGGACGTCGCCCGCCCGGCGCAGCGTCTCGGCGGGCCGCTCGAGCAGGTCCGCGACCGGGACCTTGCGGTCGCCCACCCGCGCCACGAACGACGAGTTGGCGCCGTTCTCGAGTAGCCGCCGCACGAGATAGGCCAAGAGGTCGCGGTGCCCGCCGACGGGGGCGTAGATGCGGCAGGGCACGCCGCGGTCGCCGCCGATCTGGTCGTAGAGCGCCTCGCCCATGCCGTGCAGGCGCTGGAACTCGAAGTCGTCGGTGCCGCCCGCCATCTCGAGGATCGTCGCCACGGTCAGCGCGTTGTGGGTTGCGAACTGCGGATAGATGGCGGGGCGATGCGCCAGCATCCGCGCGGCGCAGGCCTCGAAGCTGAGGTCGGTCGCGGCCTTGCGGGTGAAGACCGGAAAGTCCTCGGCCCCCTCGACCTGCGTCAGCTTGACCTCGGTGTCCCAGTAGGCGCCCTTGACCAGCCGCACCATCATCCGCGCGTCGTGGGCCCGTGCCAGGTCCGCGACCCAGTCGATGACCGCCAGAGCCCGCTTTTGATAGGCCTGCACGGCGAGGCCGAAGCCGTCCCAGCCGCGCAGCTCCTCGTCGGCGAAGACCGCCGCGATGACTTCGAGCGACAGCTCGAGCCGGGCCGCCTCTTCGGCGTCGATGGTGAAGTTCAGGTCCCACGACTTGGCGGCGCGGGCCAGTTCGACGACCCTGGGGACGAGGTCCTGCATGACCTCGCGCCGCTTGCGGGGGTCGTAGCGGGGGTGCAGCGCCGAGAGCTTGACCGAGATGCCGGGGCGGTCGGGCAGCGGCCGGTTGCCCGCCGCGCGGCCGATGGCGTCGATGGCGCGGGCGTAGCTCTGGGCGTAGCGGCGCGCGTCGTCCCAGGTGCGGGCGCCTTCGCCCAGCATGTCGTAGCTGTGGCGGAAGCCGCGGTCGCGGGCGGGGCGGGCGCGCTTCAGCGCCTCCTCGATGGTCTCGCCCAGCACGAACTGATGGCCGAGGATGCGCATCGCCTGCCGCACCCCCTGCCGCACCGCCGGCGCGCCGAGGCGGTGGGTCAGCCCGCTCAGGATGCCGCCCGGCGATTCGGACGGATGCACGATCCGCGCCGAGAGGCCGAGGCCCCAGGTCGCCGCCGAGACCAGCCAGGTGTCGTGCTCGGCCTTCTGGTTGGCCCAGTCGCCGGCGCCGATCTTGTCCTCGATCAGCGCGTCCTGCGTCGTGGTGTCGGGCACCCTCAGCAGCGCCTCGGCCATCACCATCAGCGCCAGCCCCTCCTTGGTCGACAGGCCGTAGTCGCGAAGGAAGTCCTCGAGCCCGCCGATACCGCCGGCACGGTCACGAATTCCCTCGATCAGGTGGGTCGCCCGCGCCTCAATGGCGCGATCGGTGGCGGCATCGGTGCGCGCGGCTGCACGCAGGCGCGGCACCACCGCCTCGTCGGCCTCCGCGAAGGGCGCCGCGAACCTGAGATCGTCGGGCATGAGGACGCCTCCCTGGCGGCGCTGCGGGTCGGGCGGCAGGGCTGCCTGGCCTATGGCTGGGCGGGGACCGCCTCGAAGATCGACGTATCGACGTTGCCGGTCTCGCCCGGCGACGCCATGTCGAGGTCGGCGTCCGCAGCGGGCGGAGCGGTCGTCTGGGTGGCGACGTCGCACGCGGCGAGCGCGGTGCAGGCGGCGACGACGGCGATGATCCTTGGCATGGCGGGTCCTTTCCTGGTCAGCCGGTAGGGAGAACGATGCCGGATCCCGCAAGTCCGCGACGACTCCGCGACTGCAACCCGGCCGTGCATGGGAACGATGGCCCGGGGGCGTGATCCTGCGGGATCGACCGAACCGCACCCCGCATCCGCGTTCTCAGACGAGCGGCACGAGCGGGATGCCGCCGCAACCGGCGAGAAACGCCAGAAGCCCGAAGGCCGTGATGATTCCGGCAAGGCGCATTCGACCCTCCTCCGGTCCGTGCTGCAGGTGGCCCGCCGAGCCCCGCGCCGCGTGCAACCCGCGGCCGGGATCGCGTTCTCGAGTGGGGTTGCGGCGTGCCGGGGTCAGTCCCGCCTCGAGAGGTCGTACCGGTCGGCGTCCGACTGGCTCTCTCGGAGCTGGTAGACGCAGAACGCGAGCAAGACGACGAGAATGATGATCCCCAGTATCCAGGCCATGTTTCCCCCCTGTTGGTCCAACCGCAGGCGTGTATGTCAGCGTGACCATTTCAAGAAGATCGCCGGAACGAAAGCCCTTTGTGGCCGAGCGGCGGCGTTGGGCTCACTGCAGGTCCGCGAAGGCGGTCTGCAGCCGGTCCACCGCCTCCTCGACGCGCGCGTGCTGGGTGCCGATGTTGAAGCGCAGGCAGGATTCGCCGCCCGCCCCGAAGGTCGTGCCCCGGCTGGCCGCGATCCGGGCGTCCTGCTCCACCCGGCGCGTGAACTCCGCGGCGGCCATGCCCGTCCCGGCGAAGTCGATCCAGACGAGGTAGGTGCTGTCGAGCGGCATCGGGCGGACCCCGGGGATCGCCGCGATGCCGGCGGCGAAGGTCCGCCGGTTGCCGTCGAGATAGCGCACGAGGTCGTCGACCCACGCCGCGCCCTCGGGAGTGTAGGCCGCCTGCGTCATCACCTGCCCGGCGAGGTTCGGCGCGATGGAGAGCCCGGCGAGACGGTGCCTGATGCGGCGCCTGAGGCCGTCGTCCTGGACGAACAGGCAACCGGTGCGGAGGCCGGCGATGTTGAAGGTCTTGCTGGCCGACGCCGCGACGATCAACCGGTCGGCGATCTCCGGCGCGGCCAAGGGCATGGGGACGTGGATGCGTCCGGGATAGACGATGTCGTGGTGGATCTCGTCGCTGACGAGGAGGAGGTCGTGGCGCCGCGCGAAGTCGGCGATGCTGCGGAGTTCGTCGACGGACCAGACGCGCCCGCCCGGATTGTGCGGCGAACACAGGATCAGCATCCGTGTCTGCGGGCCGATCATTCCCTCCCATCGCTCGAGGTCGAGGGCGTGGCGGCCGTCGCGGACCGCGAGCGGCAGCTCGACGGTCTCCCGGTCGAGCTCGCGGATCGTCTTGCCGAACTCGAGATAGACGGGCGACATGATGGCGACGCCGTCGCCCTCGCCGGTGAAGAGGTCGATCAGGATTGCGATGCCGTTGACGAGGCCGTGGGTGGTCAGGATGTGCGCGGGATCGACCGTCCATCCGTGCCGGTTCCGCATCCACCAGACGATGGCCTCGTGGTACGCATCGTCGGGGGCGCGGTAGCCGTAGACGCCGTGTTCGACGAGGGCGCGGACGGCACGTTGGACGCAAGCGGGCGAGCGGAAGTCCATATCGGCGACCCACATGGCGAGGCCATCGTCGGCCGGAACCCCGTAGAGGGCCTCCATCCGGTCCCACTTGCTGCTGCCGGTGCCGCGCCGGTCGATCGGCCGGTCGAAACTCATCGCGCCTCCGTTCGTCTGCCCGGCAAGCTAGCGGCGCGGCACCGGTGCGCAATGGCTGCCGTTGCGGCGGTGCAGCGCCTCGCCTACATCGCAGGCCATGACGATCCGCCCCATCCTCATCCACCCCGATCCGCGGCTGAAGACCGTGGCCGACCCGGTCGCCGACGTCGACGACGAGTTGCGCCGACTGGCCGAAGACATGCTCGAGACGATGTACGATGCCCCCGGTTCGGGGCTGGCGGCGCCGCAGGTCGGCGTGCTCAGGCGCGTCTTCGTCATGGACAGCGCCAAGAAGGAGGGGGTGGAACCGAAGCCCATGGTCGTTCTGAACCCCGAGATCGTCGCCGCCTCGGACGAGACCAAGGTCTACGAGGAGGGGTGCCTGTCGATCCCCGAGATCTTCGCCGACGTGGAGCGGCCGGCGGAGGTGACGATGCGCTGGATGGGCCTCGACGGCGAGGAGCATGAGCAGGGCTTCGACGGCTTCGCCGCGGTCTGCGTCCAGCACGAGCTCGATCACCTGAACGGGCGCCTCTACATCGACTACCTGTCGCCGCTGAAGCGCCAGCTCATCACCCGCAAGATGCAGAAGCTGAAACGCGAGCAGAAGCGCGCGTGACGTGTTCAGGGCCTTGCTGAACCGCCGGACCCGGTCCTTCGTAGCCATCGGCCCCGGTGCCTGCCGCCCGATAAAATCGCGGGGGGGGCACGGGCCGATTGGGGGCACCGTGTGCGGCGCCCCCCTACCGCCTCAGGCGGGCTCGAAGCAGAAGCGGAGCAGCACCGTCTCGTCCTGCGGCGCGACGATGACCGCCCTCTCGATCGCGGAGCCGGTGATCCGGAGCGTCTCGGCGACCCCTTGCCCGACCGACATCGTCTGCGTGCCGGCAGATGCGCCGCCGGCCTCGAAGGCCTCGAACTCGGCGGGAGACGCGAAGGTCACGAGCGTCGCCTCGACGGCCCGGCAGGGCACCGGCAAGGCGATCTCGGTCCGGAAGCCCATGTCGAGCCCGGTGAACCCGCCCATCGTCTGGATGCGCGTGTCGGGCGTTGGCGCGCCGGAGAAGTCGCGCACGGTGAAGCTCGTGCCCCCTGCGACGCGCGGGTTCGGGCCGCTGCCCGTCGGCATGGTCGTGAAGTCGATGCAGGTGCACGACGGCCGGTCACGGCAGTCGCAGACGATGGACCCCTCGAGCGTGCCGACGACGCCGCCGGAACCGCCGCCCTCCGAGGGGTCGAAGCGCAGCCGGTAGGCCGCCCGCACCTCGCAGCCGAGCAGCTGCTCGTGCTTCGAGCGGACGATGTGGCCGAGCATCATGCCCTCCATGACGCCGCGATCCTTGCAGCTCTGGCAGTCGTCGAAGGCCGGCCGCCGGTGCGTGCCGACGTTGGTGACGCCCTTCAGCCGCCCGGTGACGAGCAGTTCCGGCGCTCGCCAGCGGAAGGCGCCCTCGTGGACGCCCCGGTTGTTGCCGTCGCCGTCGCGGAACTTGTGCACGAGCTCGCCGATGCCGAGGCGGCCGTCGAGAAGGCTGCCGGCCCTCGAGTCGCAGTCGTGCGAGCTGACCTCGAGCTGCAGCCTGTGCACGGTCTCGAGCGTGATGCAGTCGAGCCGTCGGCAAACCTCGCGCTCGGACTCCGCGAGGTCGAGTTCCCCTTTGAGGTTCTTCGATATGTCCGAGAGGCAGACGGTACGATCGAGCAGAGGTTTCATGATATATCATTCCCAATTGACCCGGCTGGTCCGGGCGGCTGAAAAGAACTGCGAGTTAAAATCGCGGCGGATGCCGCCGTCTCGCGATGGGATCATACCACAGGATGGGGGCCGCCGGCCACGGTTCCGCCGCCCGCACGGCGGCGGGTCTTCCCGACCCGACACGGGTCACCGGGGGTGTTTCGGCGCCGACGCGTGACCGGACTTTGACGCCGTCCGCGAGATCGGCAAGGAGTCGGGGGGCGTTCGTCGACGAGGTCCGATGCGGCTGATCTACATGGGGACGCCCGGGTTCGCGGTGCCGGCGCTCGAGGCGCTGGTCACGGCGGGGCACGAGGTGGCGGCGGTCTACACGCAGCCACCGAGGCCAGCGGGGCGCGGCCAGCAGCCCCGTCCGTCGCCGGTGCAGGCGCGGGCGGAGGCGCTCGGCCTCCACGTCCGCTCCCCCCGTTCGCTGCGGGCGGAGGCGGCGCAGGCCGACCTCGCGGCGCAGAAGGCCGAGGTGGCGGTCGTCGCAGCCTACGGGCTGATCCTGCCGCAGGCGGTCCTCGACGCCCCGGCGCGGGGGTGCCTCAACATCCACGCCTCGCTCCTGCCGCGGTGGCGCGGGGCGGCGATGCCGGGACCGGGGTCTCGATCATGCGGATGGAGGCGGGGCTCGACACCGGCCCCGTGCTGCTCGACCGGGCCACGCCGATCGGCGCGACCGAAACCACGGGCGACGTGCACGACCGGCTGGCGCGGATCGGCGCGGAGCTGATCGTCGAGGCGCTGGCGCGGATCGACCGGCTTCCTTTGGTGCCGCAGGACGAGGCGGCCGCGACCTACGCCGCCAAGGTCGACAAGGCGGAGGCGCGCATCGACTGGACCCGGCCCGCCGCGGAGGTCGACCGGAAGATCCGCGGCCTGTCGCCGGTGCCGGGCGCCTGGTGCCTCGCCGGGGGGGAGCGCATGAGGCTCCTGCGCAGCGAGGTCGCCCAGGGGCAGGGGGAACCCGGCGCGCGACTGGACGGGCTGACGGTCGCCTGCGGCCACGGCTCCGTCCGCATCCTCGAGGCGCAGCGCCCGGGGCGCCGGCCGATGCCGGCGGACGAGATCCTGCGCGGGGCCGACCTGCCGCCGCAGCTTGGCTGACGCCCTTGGCGTCGCGAGCCTCGCGGCGCATATAGGCTCCGATTCGAGACGAAGGGGATCAGGTCATGCTGGAGTTCGGCCGGAAGGAGAAGCCCGCCCCGGCGGGCGACGTCATCAAGGACGCGACCGAGGCGACCTTCATGGCGGACGTCATCGACGCCAGCCGCGAGGTGCCGGTGATCGTCGACTTCTGGGCGACATGGTGCGGGCCCTGCAAGCAGCTCACCCCGGCGCTCGAGGACGCGGTGAAGGCGGCGAAGGGCAAGGTGCGGCTGGTCAAGGTCGACGTCGACCGCAACCAGGCGATTGCCGCGCAACTGCGCATCCAGTCGATCCCGACGGTCTACGCCTTCTGGCAGGGGCAGCCGGTCGACGGTTTCCAGGGCGCCGTGCCGGGCAGCGAGATCAAGGCCTTCATCGATCGCCTGCTGCAGCTTGCCGGCGGCGAGGCCGGCGGCGGACTGGACGAGGCGGTCGCCGCCGCCGAGGCGATGCTGGCCGAAGGTGCCGCCGTCGACGCGATGCAGACCTTCGCCGCAGTCGTGGGCGAAGAGCCGGAGAACGCCGCCGCCTACGGCGGCATGGTCCGGGCCCACCTGGCCCTGGGCGAGATCGACCGGGCGGAGGCGCTTCTGAACGCCGCACCTGCCGCGATCGCCTCGACGCCCGAGGTCGAGGCGGCCCGGGCGCAGCTAGCGCTGGCGCGGCAGGCCGAACACGCGGGCCCCGTGAACGATCTGCGCGCGGCGGTCGACGCCAACCCCGAAGACCATCAGGCGCGGTTCGAGTTGGCCCAGGCGCTGCACGCCAAGGGCGAGGTGGCCGAAGCGGTCGACCAGCTCCTCGAGCTGTTCCGGCGTGACCGGGAGTGGAACGACGGCGCCGCCAAGACGCAGCTCTTCACCATCTTCGAGTCCCTGAAGCCGCAGGATCCGATCGCGCTCAACGGGCGCCGGCGGCTGTCGTCGATGATCTTCGTCTGACGGACCGGTCGCAGCGCGGTCGGCGGCAGGGTCCTCGGGCGTCGACCCGACGATAGCCGACGGGCGGCCCCGACGCGCCCGATGCGCCGACGCGCGCAGACGCCGGGCCCATGCCGCGGCACCTGCGACAGGCCGGCGCGAGGATTGCCGCATGGGTGGCGGGACCTAGCTTCTGCGCATGCGCAGCGCCGCGGACTTGCCGCAAACCATCCCCGTCTTCCCGCTGCCCGGCGCGCTCCTGCTGCCGCGCGCGCGGTTGCCGCTCCACATCTTCGAGCCGCGGTACCTCGCCATGCTCGACGATACCCTGAAGACCTCGCACCGCCTGATCGGCATGATCCAGCCCCGCGACGTGCCGCGGAAGGACCAAACGCGGCTGCACGCGATCGGTTGCGCAGGGCGGGTGACAGGGTTCTCCGAAACCGAGGACGGGCGCTACATGATCACGCTCGCCGGGATCTCCCGCTTTCGCGTGACCAAGGTCGTCGAGGGCTTCACCCCTTACGTCAAATGCGACGTGTCGTGGAACGGCTTCGACCGTGACCTCGGCGGGGTCGAGGAGGATCCGGGCTTCAAGCGCGGCGGCTTCCTGCAGCTTCTCCAGCGGTACTTCGACAGTCGCTCGCTGTCGACGGACTGGGATTCGCTGCGCGACGCCGAGGACGAGCTTCTCGTCAACTCGCTGTCGATGCTCTGCCCCTTCGACCCCGAGGACAAGCAGGCGCTGCTCGAGGCGCCCTCCCTTTCCACGCGGCGCGAAACGCTGGTGACGCTGATCGAGTTCTCACTACGCGGCGGCTCGGGCGAGGAGGTCATGCAGTAGGCGGGACCTCCGCGGCATCCGCGTGCGTTTCGGTCGTGTCACGGGGGGAGATCAGCGATGGACATGGCGAAGGTCGGGCCGATGCCGCAGATGGGTTTCGGCACCTGGCAGCGGCGGGGCGATGCGGCGCACAAGACGACGCTCTGGGCGCTCGAGGCGGGCTACCGCCTCATCGACACGGCCGAGGGCTACGGCAACGAGGTCGAGGTCGGCCGGGCCATCGCCGGGAGCGGCCTCGGGCGCAGCGCGATCTTCGTCACGACCAAGGTGGCGCCGGAGCATCTGGGCCCGGGGGAGGTGCGTCCGGCCGCAGAGGCGTCGATCGAGCGGCTCGGCCTCGACAAGGTCGATCTCCTGCTCGTCCACTGGCCCGCCGTGGACGACGCATACGCGATGGAGGACTATCTCGGGCAGATGGCGGCGGTCCGCGAGGCCGGCTTGGCCGAGCACGTCGGCGTGTCGAACTTCACCAAGCGCCAGATCGACCGCGCCGTCGAGATCCTCGGGGTGGACGCGATCGCGACGAACCAGGTCGAGATCCATACGTTCATGCAGAACCGGCCGATCGTGGAGCATTGCCGCGGTCTCGGGATCCCGCTCACCGCGTACTCGCCGCTGGCGCGTGGCGCCATCGCCGACGATTCCGAGATCGAGAGCGTCGCCGAAGCGCACGATGCAACCCCCGGACAGGTGGCGCTGGCCTTCCTCATGGCCGAGGGCCACGCCGTCATCCCGACCTCGAGCCGGCGCGAGCGGATCGCGGAGAACTTCGGGGCGACGACGCTCCGGCTATCCGACGAGGAGATGCGCCGGCTGCGCGCTCTCGACCGCGGCATGCGGATCGTCGACGCGGAGTGGGCGCCGGAATGGGACGCGTGATGACGGGCGAGGGGGACGCGGCGCCGCGCCCGCTCTTCGACCGGCGCATGCTCGAGGTGCTGGTCTGTCCGGAGACGCGGGCGCCCCTGCACTACGACGCCGAGCGGCAGGAGCTCGTCTCGCGCGCGGCGCACCTGGCCTACCCGATCCGCGACGGCATACCGGTGATGCTGCCCGACGAGGCGCGGCCGCTCGAGTGAAGCTCAGAGCGGCTGGCCGCGGAGGAGCCGCGGCAGCTCGCCGGTAAGGCCCGCCGCCTCGCGCATGGTGCTGCGCCGCAGGCGCGGCCAGGCGCCGACGATTCCCATGCCGAGGTCGCGGCCGAACCGCAGGATCGGGTTGTCGTTCGAGAACAGCCGGTTGAACGCATCGGTGCCGAGCGCCAGCGAGCCCACGTCGAAGCGCCGCCAGCGCTGGTAGCGCGCCAAAACGTCCGCCGCGCCGATGTCCTCCCCCCGCCGACCGGCGTCGACCAGCGTCTCGGCGAGCGCCGCCACGTCCTTCAGGCCGGCGTTCAGGCCCTGCCCGGCGATCGGGTGGACCACGTGCGCGGCATCGCCGACGAGCGCCACCCTGGGCGCCACGAAGGCGTAGGCGACGGACAGCGATAGAGGCCAAGACGTGCGCGCCCCGGCAAGGGACAGGTCGCCCAGAAAGCTGCCGAAGCGCGGGCGCAGCATCGCCAGATAGCCCGCCTCGTCGAGCGCCATGACGCGGGCGGCCTGCGCTTCGGGCTGCGACCAGACGATGGACGATCGCCCGCCGGTGAGCGGTAGGATCGCCAGCGGCCCCTCGGGCAGGAAGAGTTGGTGCGCCACCCCCTCGTGCGGTCGCTCGTGCGCCACCGCGCAGGTCAACGCGGTCTGGCCATAGCGCCATTCGACCTTGCGGACCCCGGACCGCCGCGCCGTGGGGCTCTGCCGACCCTCGCAGCCGACGAGGAGGCGCGTGCGCAGCGTCCCGCCGTCAGACAGCGTCACGGCGACGCCCGAGGCCTCGGCCCGATGGTCGACCACACCGGCGTTGACGATCCGGACCCGGTCCTCGGCGCGGGTGGCGGCGCCGATCGCATCGCGGAGGTGGCGGTTCTCGGCCATGAATCCCATCGGTCCGTCCTCGAGCTCGGCCCCGTCGAACTCGAGGACGAGGGGCGAGGGCGGCTCGCCCGGGCGTCCGTCCGACACCTTGATCTGCCGGATCGCCTCGGCGTCGGGCGCCAAGCGTTCCCATAGACCAAGCGCACGGAGGAACCGGACCGAACTCAGCGCCAGCGCCGAGGAACGACCGTCGAAGCCGCCGGCGTCGCCGGCGCTCCGCGGGTCGGCCAGAACCACCGATAGCCCCGCCTGCGCCAGCGCCAGGGCGAGACAGCCGCCATTGAGGCCGCCGCCGGCGATGAGTACGTCCGCGTCCATTCGAGGGGCGGCTTATCCGCGGCGCCCGGCCATTGTCCACGGGGGACGCGGTCGCTACCGTCGCGCCGCATGGACGCATGGTCGACATCCGGCGCCGCCGATCTCGGTCGGGACATCGCCGCGGGCCGGATCGATCCGGTCGACCTGACCGAGCGGTTCCTCGCGGCGATCGACGACCATCCGCACGGCCGTTCGATCTACGCCCGGACGACGCCGGAGCGCGCCCGGGCCGAGGCCGAGGCCGCGCGGAACCGGGCGCGGGCCGGTCTGCGCCGTCACCCCCTGGACGGCGTGCCGGTGTCGTGGAAGGACCTCGTCGACACCGCAGGAACCGCGACGGAGGGTGGCTCGGCGCTCCTCGCCGGCCGGGTTCCCGGGCGCGACGCGGCGGTTCTTGCCCGCGCGACCGAGGCGGGGCTCGTCTGCCTTGGCAAGACGCACCAGACCGAGCTTGCCTTCTCGGGTCTGGGCCTGAACCCGATCACGGCGACGCCGCCCTGCATCAACGACGTCGAGGCGATGCCGGGCGGATCGTCGTCGGGGGCCGCGGCCTCGGTCGCCTGGGGTCTCGCCGCCGCGGCCGTAGGCTCGGACACGGCGGGGTCGGTGCGGGTGCCCGCGGCCTGGAACGATCTCGTCGGGCTGAAGACCTCGCACGGCTGGCTGTCGCTCGACGGCGTCCTGCCGCTCTGTCCGCGCTTCGACACGCTCGGTCCGCTGACGCGCAGCGTCGAGGACGCGGCGCTGATGACCTCGGCGATGGCGGGCGCGCGGCCACCCGACCTCGCCGGCGTGACGCTTGCGGGGGCGCGGTTCGCGGTGCTGCGGACGGTCGCGCTCGAAGCGGTGGAGCCGAGGTCCGCCGCGGCCTTCGACGCGGCGCGCCGTGCCTTCGAGGAAGCGGGCGCGCGCCTGACGGAGGTCGACGTCCCGGAGGTGTCGAAGGCGGCGGACCTCGCCGGGATCCTCTTCGGCGCGGAGGCCTACGGCGTCTGGGGGCGTACCATCGAGGCCGACCCGGACGTCATGTACCCGCCGGTGCGGGAGCGCTTCCGCGGCGGCGCGGGCTTCGCCGCGTACGAGTATGTCTCGGCCTGGCGGCGGCTCGCCCAACTCAGGCGCGCCTACCGCGCCGCGACCGCCGCCTTCGATGCGGTGATCCTGCCCGCCTGCGCCATCGCTCCGCCGAAGCGTGCCGCGGTCGAGGCCGATCCGGCGCACTTCGCCGAACGCAACCTCATGACGCTGAGGAACACGCGGATCGGCTCCCTTCTCGACCTCTGCGGCCTAACGCTGCCCGTCGAACCGTCGGCGGGCGTGCTGCTCCAGGCGCCGGGCGGCGACGACATCCGGCTCCTGCGGATCGGCATGGCGGCGGAGCGGGCGCTCGGATGACGCGCCCCTGGGCTGGCCCGCGGGACACACGGTCCGCACCCCGGACCGCGCCGGGCTGGACCCGCGGGGGCCGAAGCGGCTAGCCTGCCGCGCAACGGGGTGCCAGAGACCCCCGGCCTTGAGGCGAAGATGCACCTGACCGAGCGGTTCGAGGACCTGCCGGACTACGCCTTCCCGCGCCTGCGGGCTCTGCTCGACGTGCACCCTCCGGGCGGCGCGCCGCTGTCCATGTCGATCGGCGAGCCGCGGCAGGCGGTCCCGGACTGGATCGCCGCGGACATCGCCGCGCAGGCCCCCGATTTCGCGCGCTATCCGCCGAACGAGGGGACACCGGCGCTGCGCGCGGCCATCGCGTCCTGGCTCGGCCGCCGCTACGGCGTCGCCGTCGATCCCGAGACCCGGATCTGCTCCCTGAACGGCACCCGCGAGGGGCTCTTCTCCGCCATGCTGGCGCTCTGCCCCGAGGGGGCGGGCGTGCTGGTGCCGAACCCATTCTATCAGGCCTATGCCGCCGGCGCCCTGGCCGCCGGCGCGCAGCCCGTCTACGTGCCGGCGACGGCCGAGACGGACTTCCTGCCGGACTATGCGGCGCTTGCGCCCGAGGTGCTGGACCGCGTGGCGGTTGCCTGGATCTGCTCGCCGTCGAACCCGCAGGGGGCCGTCGCGGATCGCGGCTACTGGCGCGATCTGATCGCGCTGGCCGAGCGGCACGACTTCCTGATCCTCGCCGACGAATGCTACAGCGAGATCTATCGCGGTACGCCGCCGCCCGGCGCGCTCGAGATGGCCGCCGAGGCCGGGGCCGACCCCGAGCGGGTCCTCGTGTTCCACTCCCTCTCGAAACGTTCGAGCCTGCCCGGGCTCCGGTCCGGTTTCGTCGCGGGCGGCGCGCGGGGCATCGCGGCGATCAGGCGCCTTCGCGCCTATGCCGGGGCCCCGGTGCCGCTGCCGCTCCAGCATGCGAGCGCCCGCCTCTGGTCGGACGAGGCGCATGTCGAGGCGGTCCGCGCGCGCTATGCCGAGGCGTTCGCCGTGGCCGAGGACGTGCTGGGCGACGTGGTGCCGGTGCCCCGCGCCGGCTTCTTTCTCTGGGTCCCGAAGGACGACGGCGAGGCGGCGGCGCTTGCGCTCTGGCGGCGCGCCGGGGTCCGGGTCCTGCCCGGCGCCTATCTCGGCCGCGCGGTCGCCGGGGACAATCCCGGAGCGGCCTACGTCCGCGCGGCGCTCGTCGGCGGCGTGGACGAGGTGCGGCGGGGTCTGACCGCCATACGGCAGACGTTCTTCGAGTAGGAGGTTTTCTCGATGGCCTATCGCACCCGGCAGCGAAACCCGCTCTTCGACAGCGACACCCAGGCGATGCTCGAACGCCGCGGGCGGGAGATTCTCGGCCTCCTGCTGGCGGCCGCCGGGGTGGCGGGCGGGCTCTGCCTCGCGACCTACTCGCCCGCGGATCCAAGCTGGCTCGCCGCGACCGACGCGCCGGTCGAGAACGCGCTCGGCGCTGCCGGGGCGGCGGTGGCGTCGCCCGCCATGGTCATCGTCGGTTTCGCCGCGTGGGTCGTGCCGGCGGTCCTCGCGACCTGGGGCCTGCGCCTTCTCCTGCATCGGGGGAGCGAGGGGTGGATGCGGATCGTGTTCGCGCCGATCGCCGTTGCGCTCGTGGCGATCTTTGCGGCCACGGTGGCGCCCGATGCCACCTGGGGTCACAGTTTCGGCTTCGGCGGCCTCTTCGGCGACATGATGCTCGGCGCGCTCCTCGGTCTGATGCCGTTCGGCGGGGCCACGTCCTTGCAGATCCTGGCGGTTGCCGCCGGCGTCGCGGCGCTTGCCATGCTGGTCCACGTCCTCGGCATCCAACGGCAGGAGGCGCGCGCCGCCGCGGCGCTGGCCTGGCGCGGCCTTGCGGCGCTCTGGCGTCTCCTGGTGCGCGGCACCGCCTACGGGACCGAGCACGCCCTTGCGGCGCTCCGGCGCGGTACCGCGACCGACGCGGCGGTGATCGACGACGACGCCGACCCGGGGGGCCTGGGGGG
>CAYMRW010000028.1:0-15044 GCA_964392825.1 uncultured Rhodobacterales bacterium | reverse complement strand
GGGCAGTTCGACCTCGGGCCCGCGGCGGCGATGAGCCTCATCTACTTCGCCATCACGCTCGCGGTCAGCTGGGTGTTCTACGTCATCATGACGAGGGACGAGCCATGATCCGACGCGCGCTTGTCCCTACGCTCTACATCGTCTTCCTGATGCTGCCGATCTATTGGCTCGTCGCGATGAGCTTCAAGACGACGAACGAGATCCTCGGGGGCTTCTCGCTGTTCCCGCAGGAGTTCACGCTCGAGAACTACCGGGTAATCTTCACCGACCCGACCTGGTACTGGGGCTACATCAACTCCATCATCTATGTTTCAATAAACACGGTGATATCCCTCGCCGCGGCGTTGCCCGCAGCCTACGCCTTCTCGCGCTACCGCTTTCTGGGCGACAAACATCTGTTCTTCTGGCTCCTGACCAACCGGATGGCACCGATCGCCGTCTTCGCGCTGCCGTTCTTCCAGCTCTACTCGGCGGTCGGGCTCTTCGACACGCACCTCGCGGTGGCGCTGGCGCATTGTCTCTTCAACATCCCGCTCGCGGTCTGGATCCTCGAGGGGTTCATGTCGGGGGTGCCGAAGGAGCTCGACGAGACGGCCTACGTCGACGGCTACTCGTTCCCGCGGTTCTTCGTGACGATCTTCATGCCGACCATCAAGGCCGGGATCGGGGTCGCCGCCTTCTTCTGCTTCATGTTCTCCTGGGTCGAGCTCTTGCTGGCGCAGACGCTGACCGCCGTCGACGCCAAGCCCATCGCCGCGACGATGACGCGAACGGCGTCATCGGCGGGCTACGAGCTCGGCCTCCTCGCCGCCGCCGGCGTCCTGACGATCATCCCGGGCGCCATCGTCATCTACTTCGTGCGGAACTACATCGCCAAGGGCTTCGCCCTGGGGCGGGTGTGATGCGCGGCCTCGCCCTCTTGCTCCTGTCGGCGGCACCGGTCGCGGCGCAGAACACCTGGGGCGGCGCGGCCGAGGAGGCCGACGCGGGCTTCTCCTGGACCGACGCCATCGCACCGGGCTTCTGGATGGCATGGACGAACGCCACCGCGGCGTTCTTTCTCTTCGTCTTCGGCGCCATCGCCGTCCTCGCCGTGATCGAGGTGCGCCGCCCGGGCGGGGCCGAACGGCGCGGCGCCCTCGGCCTCGTCACCACCCGCGGCGACCGCCTTTTTCTGGGCCTGCTCGGAGGCGTCTACATCTTCCTGCTGTGGCTCGGCTTCTTCGGCACGCCGCTCTGGACGCCGCTCGCCATCTCGGTCGCCTGGCTGACCTGGTGCTTCTGGAAGGTCTGACTGCCGGCCTCAGTACTTCGACGGGACGTAGAGCTCAGGCGGCAGCACCGCCCGCTCGTAGTCGGGATTGAAGACCCGCTCGGGAAGCTCGACCTCGTCGGCCGGCACCTCCTCGTACGGGACGAGGCCGAGGAGGTGGTCGATGCAGTTCAGCCGCGCGCGCTTCTTGTCGTTGCCGGGCACGATGTACCACGGCGCCTCCGGGATGTTGGTGCGCGCGAACATCTCCTCCTTGGCTTTCGTGTATTGCTCCCACTTTACGCGGCTCTGCAGGTCCATGGGCGAGAGCTTCCACTGCTTCAGGGGGTCGTGGATGCGCATGAGGAAGCGCAGCTGCTGCTCCTCGTCAGTGATCGAGAACCAGTACTTCACGAGGCGGATGCCGGAGCGGACGAGCATCCGCTCGAACTCCGGCACGTCGTTGAAGAACTGATCCACCTGATCCTCGCCGGCGAAGCCCATCACCCGCTCGACGCCGGCCCGGTTGTACCAGGAGCGGTCGAAGAGCACGATCTCGCCCCCCGCCGGAAGGTGCGGCACGTAGCGCTGGAAGTACCACTGGGTCTTCTCCCGGTCCGACGGCGCCGGTAGTGCCACGGTGCGCACGATCCGCGGGTTCAGGCGCTGGGTGATGCGCTTGATCACGCCACCCTTGCCGGCCGAGTCGCGCCCCTCGAACAGCACCACGATCTTCTCGCCGTTGTACTTGACCCAGTCCTGCAGCTTGATGAGCTCGGCCTGCAGGTGCAGCAACTTCTCGAAGTACGCAGCCCGCGGCATCGAGGGACCGTGTGCCTTGCGATAGATCTCGCGGATCTTCATCGACAGGATCGCGTCCTCGAGCTCGATCTCGTAGTCCTCGTCGAACTCCTCGCGCAGCTCCGCGTCGAGCCAGTCCTGCGCCCGATCCTCGCTTGCCATCGCGTCCTCCCTCGCCGATGCCCGCCTCGAACAGATCACGGTGTTGTATCAGTTTTGCGCGGGCGTCCAGCGTGGCGGGGCTCAGCGCCAGAACGGGTCCTTGTCGTGGAGATCGCGCCAGAGTGCCCGGGCCTGCGACCATCCGTGCTCGGCCCGGGCAAGGCGGGCGCCGATGATCCATCCGACAGCGCGCTGCACTGCGGGGTCGTCGATGCCCGGCGCGTCGGGACCGAGAAGCAGGCCCTCGGCCATCGCCGCATCGGTGAGGTCCCCAAACACCGCCTGCAGCGTCTTCAGCCGCTTGACGAAGGGCCGGACCTGCTTCGGCGGATAGAGCGGCGCCATGAACTCGATCACGTAGCGCAGCCTCTTCAGCTCCTTACGCAGGTCGTGCCGCGCGTCGATGTCGAGATGGGCGATGCCGCGGGCGCGACGCGACGCCGCCTTCCACCGCCTGTCGAGCGCGCTCCGCGACAGATCGGCGACCGGCACGGCGAGCCGCCGGGACTGGTCGATGTCGTCGTGCATCAGCCAGCCGCGCGTCTCGACGAAGCGGGCCAGGTCGATGAGGAAGTTCTGCAACCGGGCGCCGGCGAGCAGAACCCGGATCTCGTCCCGCGCCGCCGTGGCCCGCGCCGCCAGCGCCTCGCGCAGCGCCGCGAAGCCCGGCTCGTCCGGGCGCGCGGTGGCTTCCCGCTGGAGGATGTGGCTCATCGCGACATCGAGGTCGCGCAGCCTCGCGACTTCCCGCCCGAGCCAGCGTGCCTCGGCATTGAGATGCCCTGCCGCTGGGCTCCCGATCGCCGGACCGAAGGCTGCGAGCGCGCTGCGCAGCCGCCGCAGCCCGATGCGCAGCTGGTGCGGCCCCTCCGGATCGTCTGACGCGGCGATCACCTCGCAATTGATGGCGACCTGGTCGAGGCACTCCCGCAACACCTCCTGCGCCGCCTGCTCCGACGTCGAACCGGCGTCGAGCGCGACGCCGCGGGCGCGCCGCGGTCGCGCCGGGCTGTCGATGACGCCGTCACGCGCAAGGAGGAAGCCCCGGTCGGACTTCGACAGGTGCGAGAAGCGCAACCCGCCCTTGGGGAACAGGTCGCGCGCAAGGTCGTAGAGCGCGCTCACGTTTCCCTCGATCAGCTCCACCTCGGCCTCTCGGAACGGTGCCGCGTTCGCGTTGGCGACGATCTCGCCCACGTCGAGCGCCAGTTCGGCGCGGGTCCCGTCGCTGAGCCCGAGCTCGCTCGTGGTACGGCGGATCACGGTTTCGCACACCGGATGCAGCGCGCGTCCGTCGACGAGGCGAAGCACCTCGGCCCGGATCGCGGGTTCGGGGATCGCCGCGAGGTCGAGCCGTCCGCCCGGGGCCGGGCACTCGACCTCCTCGACGCGCAGAAGGCCACCGTGCAGCCGACGGCGCGCCTTGACCGTCTGCACCCAGCGGCGCCCAAGCCGGCGGAGGCGCAGCCCGATCCCGGCCGCCTTCAGCGCGTGGCCGTCGGTGTCGTAGTAGACGCTGCGCAGGGTACGGGTCCTCGGCGCGGTGCTCTCCAGGGCGAGGTCGCGGATGCGCGCGCGCATCGCCCGGGTCGTCCGCTCGTCCACCAGGAACTTCAGCTCGATCTCGGACATCCGCGATCCATTGCAAGATCCGGGGCGTCCCGCAACCGTGCCGGACCGCCCCCACGGGCGCGCTTCAGCACTCCCGCGCGAGCGCCGAGGACATCGCGTCGCGGACCGCGCGGAGCGGGTGCTGCACGATCGGCACCCAGTCAGGGTCTGCGCCGAGCCCCGGACCGTAGCCCCAGCGCGCCGCGCGCCGCGTCTGATCCTCCGTGAGCTCCGGCGCCGCCTGGTGGTAGTCGGCATTCCCGTCACGGACGCTCTCCCCGGTCGGGACCGGGGGCAGGTCCATGAGCGCCGCGAGGGCGTCGGCAGTGGCGCTGGGCGCCTGCACCACGTCCTCGTAGCGGAGCACGAGAAGGGCGTGGAGCCGCGGCAGGTCGCCCGCCACCCGCTCGTGCGCGTCGAGCCAGTGATCGACGAGGCGCGGCGCCGGCGCCGCGACCCACTTCGCCACCGCGGCGGCCACGGCGGCGGGGTGACGCAGCACGACGACGAACGCCGAGAGGGGAAAGAGCTGCTGCAGGAGGCGCATCCGCGTGAGGTTCACCGGCGACTTCTCGACCCTCCAGGCGGCGTCCGGGGCGAACCACGGGGCCCAGTCGGCCTCGATCCTCTCCCGCGTCTCGAGACGGTTGAGCGGATGGGTCTCGGTCAGGTGCTGCGCGGGGTCGGTGGCGAAGTGCATCGGCCGCCCGGAGAGCGCGTCATGCGGAATGCCGCCCTGCAGGTAGGCCCCCTCGTTCTCGGGCACCGGCGCGCCCTCGATACCCGCCGCGCCGGGCAGGCCCGCAGCCATCCGTGCGACGAGGCTGGTGCCGGACCGGTGCAGCCCGCCCACGAAAAGGTAGCGGTGGGGGGCCGCGGGGCGTGCCGCTGGTGTCTCCATCGGGTGCCCGATGACAGAACCGACGGCCCGTCGGCAAGGGCCCCGTCTGCGCCGCGCGTGCGCCGTGGCCGCCCCGCCCGCCAGGCCGACCGGGAACCGGAGGGGGAGGGGGGGGTTAATACGCGGACAGGGGGTTGGAATGCACATTCTCCATCTGGCCTTGGGGGGCTGCCTCTCCGCTCCCCCGGTGCGCTACGGCCTGACCGAGGATACCGGCGGCCATATCGGCTTCGTGCTCGGCGCGGCGGCCGCGCAGGCGGCGCGTGCCGACGTCGATCAGGTCTGGGTCGCGACACGGGCCTTCGACGATGCGCGCCTCGGGCTCGTGCACGGGCGCGAGCTCGAGATCGTGGGGCCGAAACTCAGCATCCTGCGACTGCGCACCGCGAACCCGGCGTACCTCGACAAGACGGCGCTGCAGGACGAACTTCCTGCGCTCACGACGGCGCTCCTCTCGCTTCTGCAGGGGTTGCGGACGCGCCCCGACGTGATCCACGCGCACTTCGCCGATGCCGCGGGCATGGCGCTCGAGGCGCGCGCGCGGTTCGGCATCCCCGTGGTCTACACCCCGCACTCCCTCGCCCGCGACAAGGTGCGGAACCTTCCCGCGTCGCGCGACAGCGACGTCAGGGTCGCCGCCGAATGCGAGGCGATCCGGGCATCGGACGCGCTCATCGTCTCGTCGCGCGACGAGACCGAGCAGCAGGTCGCGGGCTATGGCCCGCGTCGGGCGGCCGTTCACGCCATCGCGCCCGGCGTCAGCCTGCCGGATGATCTCGGCGGCACCGACGCGGCGGAGGCGCTGCTGGCGCCCTTCCTGCGCGACCTCGGAAAGCCCCTCATCCTCGCCATCGCCCGTCCCGTCGCCAAGAAGAATCTGGGCGGGCTGCTCGCCGCCTATGCCGGGACGCCGGAGCTTGCGAACCTTGCGAACCTTGCCATTCTCGCAGGGCAGCAACCGACCCCCGGCACGCTTCCCGCGGCCCAAAGGGGGGTCGTCGAGTGTCTGCGGACACGCGCGGCCGCCCCCGACCTGCGCGGACGCGTGGCCCTGCCGCCGGTCCATGCGCCGCACGCGGTGCCGCAACTCTACCGCCTGGCGGCAGCGCGCCGCGGAGTCTTCGTGAACCCGGCGCTGCACGAGCCGTTCGGCCTGACCATCCTGGAGGCGGCGAGCTTCGGCCTGCCGGTGGTCGCCACCCGGGAGGGCGGCCCGCGCGACATCGTCGGGCAGATCGGCCACGGAGCGCTGGTGGATCCGACGGACACCGACGCGATCGGCGGGGCCATCCTCGGCCTTCTCACCGATGCGGGGCGCTGGCGGGCGGCGTCGGCGGCGGGGCTCGCCGGCATCGGGGCCTTCGACTGGGCCCGGTGGGCGGAGGCTGCGTCCGGCGTCTATGCGTCCGTCGTTGCCGGGCGGCCAGCGACCGCACCCGCCCGGGCGCTGGTTGCGGCCGACATCGACGGGACCCTGACCGGCAGCCATGCGGCGACGCGACGTTTCACGGCATGGGTCCGCCGCAGGTCGTGCCCATGGGTGGTGGCCACCGGCCGCGCCATCGACGAGGCGCGGGCGGCGCTCGCCGAATGGAATCTGCCCGAGCCCGACGCCTTCATCACGGCCGTCGGTACCGAGGTGCACTGGCCGGGCGCCGACGGGGGCCTGCGGCCATGCCCCCGTTTCGCCAGGGAGCTCGACCTCGGCTGGGACCGGGGCGGGGTGATCGAGGCGCTTGAGGGCATCGGTCTGCCCCCGCAGGCGCCCGTCGAGCAACGCCGCTGGAAGCTCGGCTACGTCGGCACCGCCCGCGATGCCGAGCGCGCCCGTAGGCATCTGGCCGCCGCCGGGCTCGGAGCCCGGATCATCGCGTCGCATGGCCGCTTCGTCGACGTTCTGGCGCCGCGCGGCGGCAAGGCGTCGGCGGTGGCGTTCGTCGCTCGCGCCTACGGGCTTTCGCCCGAGAACTGCGTCGCCGCGGGGGACAGCGGCAACGACGCCGACATGCTGCTCGGCTGCGGCCACGGCATCCTCGTCGCCAATGCCCTGCCGGAAGTCGCGGACGCGCTGCGCGGGCCGAGCCTCTACTTCGCCCGGTCGCGCCATGCCGACGGGGTTCTCGAAGGGCTCGCGGCCTTCGGACTGGCCGACGCCCGCGCGCGGCGGCGGCGCGGGCCGGTCCTGGCCGAGGTGCAGGGATGACGGCCCACTTCGACCCGGGCGAGCGCTCGGCCCCGATCGGCTACTTCGTGCATCACCAGGGGCGCGGACACGCCGCCCGCTGCGCGGCCGTCGTCAACGCGTTGCCGGACTGCAGGCCGGTGACGATCTTCTCCGCGCGCGACGACATCTTTCCGGCGCTGCGCCCGGGCGTCGAAATCCGCCGCATCCCGTCGCTGTTCGAGCCCCGGGGCGGCGAACGGCCGGCGGACTGGGTGCCGACGCCTGCGACGCTGCACTGCGCGCCGCTCGGATGGCCGGGCATCCGCGAGGCGATGGCGGTCATGGCGCGGTGGTTCGCCGAGGCGGACCCGGTGCTTCTCGTCACCGACGTCTCGGCCGAGGTGGCGCAGTTTGCCCGCCTCTGCTCGGTACCGCACGTCTCGGTCGTCCAGCACGGCGACCGGTCGGACCCCGGCCATGCGGCGGCATGGGAAGGCGCGGCCGGACTGCTCGCGCCGTTCGACGCGCGCCTGGCGCAGCCCGAATGGCCCGCCTCGGCGCGGTCGAAGATGCTGTTCGCGGGCGGCCTCGGCGTCGCCACGGCGGTTCCCGATCGGTCCGCCGCGCGCGATCGCATCGGCGTAGCGCGGGAGCGGGAGCTTGTCGTTGTCCTCTCGGGCGGCGGCGGTTCGGGCTTCGCCTCGGCGCCGCTGGCGGTCGGGGCGCGGGCCATGCCCGACGCGGCATGGATCACGCTCGGCGACGTTGCGCGCGACTGGCATGCGACCGAGCCCGCGAACCTCGTCCATGCGGGCTGGGTCGCGAACGCCGCCGACTACATTGCCGCGGCCGATCTCGTCGTCTCGTCAGCGGGCAATTCGACGGTGCACGAAGTCATGGCGACCGGGCGTCCGTGGCTCGTGGTGCCGGAATGGCGGTACTTCGACGAGCAGGCGCGCAAGGCCCGTGCGCTTGCCGATGCGGGTTGCGCCGCCGTTCGCCCGCACCTGCCGTCGTCGGTCGCGGCCTGGCAGGGGGCGATGGCGGCGGCACGCGACGGCCACGATGCTGGGCGTCAGCGCGAGATGGTGGCGGCCGATGCGGAACGGCAGGCGGCGGCGTGGCTCGAGCGGCTCTGCACCCGCCTGCGCCCCCTGCCGCAGAGGGTCGAGGCGTCGTCCGCGCCCGCGGTTCCCCTGCGCCTCGTCCAGAACTACGCGGGAGCGCAGAATGGATAGCCACCAGACCCGAGGCGACGCTTCGGTCCTCACCATTGCCGCCGGCCGCGCAGCGCATCTGCGGAACGTCGTTCTCGGCCTCTGCCGGCAGACGGTCCTGCCCAGGGAGATGGTCATCGGCGTGCTGCAGGATGCACCGTACGAGGATTTGCCCGAAACGCCATTTCCGGTGCGGCAGGTGCGCGTGACCGGGCCCGACCTCCCCCTCGCCCGAGGCCGGAACGCTGCGGCTGCCGCCGCGACGGGCACGGCGCTGATCTTCGTCGACGTCGACTGCATTCCGGGCCCGTCCCTGGTCGAGGACTACCTGCGCGAGATCGGCCCTGGGCAGGGTGTGATGATGGGCGAGGTCATGTACCTCCCCGCCGGCGCCGTCGGTCCGGGTTGGACCTGCGCGGGTTTCGACGCCGTGGCCGTGCGCCATTCCGACCGGCAGGGGCCGCCGCCCGGACCACGGCGGCGCTGCGAAGACTACCGCTGCTTCTGGTCGCTCAACTTCGCCATCGACCGTCGGGACTGGGACCGCGCCGGCGGCTTCGACGAGCGGTTCGTGGGCTACGGCGGCGAGGACACCGATTTCGGCAAGACGCTCGACGCGCGCGGCATGCCGATCTGGTGGATACGGGGCGCCCGCGTCTATCACCAGCACCACACGCATTGCATGCCGCCCATCCACCATGTCGCCTCCGTCGTCCGCAACGCCGAGGTCTTCGCCGACAAGTGGGGCTACCGGACCATGGAGCACTGGCTCCACGGCTTCCGAATGCTAGGCCTCGTCGCCTTCGAGGACGGTGGGATCCGCATCCTGCGCGAGCCGGGGCCCGAGGACTTCGCGCTCTGCCGGCAGGAGGCGGACATGCCCTACGCCGCGACCGCGCGCGTGATCCGCATCCTCGAGGACCGCGAGCGGCGCAAGGCCGGCCTGTCCGAGGACGGCGCGAGCCTCCGCGAGCGTCACGCCCGGATGACGCGCGAGCAGGCGGCGCTCACCGCGCGGACGGAGCCCGCTGCCGGCTGATGCGCATCGCCGTTCTCGGGCACGTGCGCCATCCGATCGCGGCGCCGTTCGCGGGCGGCATGGAGGCGCATTGCTTCCACCTCGTCCGGGCGCTGGCCCGGCGCGGCCACGACGTCACGCTGTTCGCCAGCGGCGACAGCGACGCGGGCGTGCCGCTGTGGCCCGTCCTCGAGGAGCACTACGACCGCGCCTATCCCTGGCACGAGTTCGCGGGAACGCCGCCGCTCGACGCGCATCTCGATGCCGCCTTCGCCCGGGCGGGACGTGCCCTCGTCGACGGCGGCTACGACGTGGTGCACAACAACGCGTTGCACCGCTATCCCCCGCGCCTGGCGCGGGCCGCACGCCTGCCGACGCTGACCTCGCTGCACGTCCCGCCGTTCCAGCCCCTGCAGCGGAGCGTCGGGCAGGGTGGCGCGCCCTGGTCGCTTTTCTCGGTGACGTCGCAGAGGCAGGTGGGCGCGTGGTGGCCCGATGGCGCGCCGCCGGGCGTCTCGGTGGTACCGAACGGCATCGACCTCGCCGATTGGCCCTTCGTCGCGCGCCCCGGCACCGGCGCCGTCTGGGCGGGCCGCATCACCCCGAACAAGGGCCCGCATGTCGCCGCGATGGCCGCGGCGCGGGCATCCATGCCGCTCACGATCTTCGGCGGCATCGAGCATGAGGATTATTTCGAGGCGCAGGTCCGTCCGCGTCTCGGCGGCGGCATCCGCTATGGCGGGCATCTCGGCGGGCGCGAGCTGGCGCACGAGTTCGGCGCGGCTTCGGTCATGCTCTTCACGCCGCTCTGGGACGAGCCGTTCGGCCTGGCCGCGATCGAGGCGATGGCGACCGGGTTGCCCGTGGCCGCGATCGACAACGGCGCCGTTCGCGAGGTCATCGGCGATGCCGGCGCCTTCGCGGCTGAGGGCGACCTCGCGGGGCTCGCCGCGGCGCTGGTCCGGGCGGCCGACATTCCCCGTCTGCGCGCCCGCCGCCGCGTCGAGGAGCGTTTCTCGATCGATCGGATGGTGCGCCGCTACGAGGAACTCTACGCCGCGGCGCGTGCCGGACTGGGCAGGCCGGCCGACCCCGTCGCCTTTGCGCCCCACGAGCTCGCCGTCGCGCCCGCCCCGCAGGGGGCCCCGAGGCCGCGCAGCCCCGTGCCCGCGACGCGGGATTGACCGGCGGCGTTGCGCGAAAGCCTCGGCCTTCGCCGCATAGCGGAACCGCCGTGTCCAAACTTCGGTTCACCCACAAAACGAGGTGACCCATGACCACGGACGATCGCGGCCGCGCCGCAGAGACACCCGGCCAGATCCCGAAACCCGGCTGGCGCGACATCCTTCTGCGCGTGAAGGACGAGATCACGCGCGACCACGTCTCGGTCGTTTCCGCGGGCGTCGCCTTCTTCGGGCTGCTCGCGGTCTTCCCCGCCATCGCGGCACTCATCTCGATTGCGGGCCTCGTCCTCGATCCGGCGACGATCGAGAGCCAGCTGTCGCAGATGGCCGCGGCTCTGCCCGAGAACGCGGCGGCCATCTTGCAGGATCAGGCCCGCAAGGTCGCCTCCGGCGCCGGCGCCGGGGTCGGTCTAACGATGATCGTCGGTCTGCTCCTGACGATCTACAGCGCCTCGAAGGGGATGAAGACCCTGATCGAGGGGATGAACATCGCCTATGACGAGGAGGAGAAGCGCGGCTTCATCGCGCAGAACCTGACCTCCCTCGCCCTGACGCTGGTGCTCGTCTTCGGCCTTCTGGTGGCGATCGGCGCAACGATGGTCGTGCCCGCCCTGATCGGGTCGCTCGGGCTCTCGGGGATCGCCGAGATCGCCGTCACCTACGGGCGCTGGCCGGTGCTGGCGCTGATGACCATGCTGGGGCTCGCGGTCCTTTATCGCTACGGCCCGTCCCGAGCCTCGCCGCAATGGCAGTGGGTCAGCGTCGGTGCCATCGTAGCGACGGTGATCTGGATGCTGGGATCGATGGCTTTCTCGATCTACGTGCGGAACTTCGGCACCTACAACGAAACCTACGGCACACTGGGCGGCGTCATCATCCTGCTGACGTGGCTCTGGCTGTCGGCCTTCATCGTGCTGCTCGGCGCCGAACTGAACTCGGAGATGGAGCATCAGACCGGGCGCGACACCACGACCGGTCCGGACGAGCCCCGCGGCAAACGCGGTGCCGTGAAGGCCGACACGATCGGCGAGACGCCTTGAATATAATCTATGACATTCCGTGGCCTAATCGCTTCCGCGCTTTGCGTTTTTGCGGAACCCGATCGATCACATCTGGTTGTTCCCGCAGTGAAGCGAAGGTGGCCCCAATGGCCTGACCGGCGTCGAGAGGGCGTCGGGATTTTACCTGGGCACTCTCGCAATTCGACAGGAGGACTGAATGACCAGGAAATCGCTCAACCGGCTTCTGGCGGCGACTGCGCTGTCGGCGCCCGTGGCGCTGGTGGGACTGACGCCCGCTGCCGCGCAAGACAATTCCTGCACGCAGCTCGAGCAGCTGCTCGAGCAGGATCTGCCCGAGGGACTGACGCAGACCGAGGAGGAGCTGAACCGCATTCTCGAGGAGGGCGACCCCGAGCAGTGCCGTCTGGTCAGCGTCGAGATCGAGGGCCAGGGCGGCCAGCAGGAGGAGCAGCAGGCGCAGGAGACCGAGGAGGTCGAAGGCGAGCTCGCCGAGACCGAACAGGCTCGAATCCAGATCGAGGACGAGGTCGTCGTCGAAGGCGAGGTGTTCATCGAGCAGCAGCCGCCGCAGGTCGACATCGAGTCGGGCGAGACCGAGGTCACGGTTCAGGAAGCGAACCCGAGCGTGACGGTCAACGAGCAGCCGGCTGAGATCATGGTGCGTCAGGCGCCCGCCACCATCAGGGTCGAGATGCCCCAGCCGACGATCACGATCGAGCAGGCCGCGCCCGAGATCATCGTGACGATGCCGCCCCCGGGCGTCGACGTCGGCGACGCGCGTCCGCAGGTCGAGGTTCGCCAGGCCGAGCCCACGGTCCGCGTGATGCAGACGAATCCGACGGTCGACATGCAGATCACCCAGGCCGAGGATCCCGAGGCGACCGAGGGCGTCCAGGTCCGCGACCGCGCCAGCGGCGAGACCATGGCCCAGGGCGAGCAGGTCGAAGCGTCGGAGGCGCAGGTCAACGTGACGAGCGGCGAGCCCGTCGTCACCTATCAGGAGGCCGAGGGCGAGCCGCAGGTCGAGGTGACGCGTGCCGAACCGACGGTTCAGTACGAGAGCGCCGAGCCGAGCGTCGAGTTCACGTCGGAAGGTGAGCCGCAGATCGAGTTCATCCAGGGGGGTGAACCGACGGTGACCTTCCAGGAGGCGGCAAACGAGGCCGAGGCCGAGGCCGAGGGCGAGCAGATGCAGGCCGCGCAACTCGCCGAGGAAGGCGAGGAGCAGCCCGAGGCCGACGCCGGAGGCGAACTGGTCGCCGGTGCCGAGCCGCCGGAATCGGCCGAGGCCGAGGTGGAGCCGATGCCTGAGGCCGAGATCGACGCGGCCGAGGGCGAGATGCAGCCGGCCGAGGAAACCGACGCAGCTGAGGCCGGCGGCGAGATGCAGCCGACCGAGGAACCCGACGCCGCGGAGGCCGGCGGCGAGCTCCAGCCGGTCGAGGAGACCGAGGTCGAGACCGAGATGGCGGCGGCGGGACCCGAGGTGGAGCGCGAGGGCTTCCAGATGGTCCAAGTCAACGAGGTCGACGCCGAGCGTCTGACCGGCGCGACGGTCTACGACGTCAACGACGAGAACGTCGGCGATGTCGGCGACCTTCTCCTGTCGGCAGACGGCCAGGTCGAGGACGCGATCATTGACGTCGGCGGCTTCCTGGGGCTCGGCGAAAAGCAGGTGCGGGTGCCGTTCTCGGACCTGTCGATGCTGCGCAACCCCGAAACCGACGAGCTGCGCATCTACGTCGCCTCCACCGAGGAGGAACTGGAGAGCATGCCGGAATACACGGAGTAATTCCGGCCGATCCGCTCGACCGGGGCCCTGCGGGGCCCCGGTCCGCGTCTAGGCGGGCGGCGCGTCGGAGAGATCGACGAGCGCCCCCCGCCGCGTGACGACCTGGGCCGCGAGATGACATCCGGCCCGCATGGCATTCCGCAACGACTGTCCCCGCATGAGCGCCGCGAGCGTCGCGGCGTTGAACGAGTCCCCGGCCGCGGTCGTGTCGACGAGTTCGGCGACCGCCGGCGGTTCGACGACGGCCTCGATCCCGTCGGACCCGATGCCGTGGACCGTAGCCCCCCCGTCCTTGACGATCACGGTCGACGCCCCGCCCGACCGGTAACGGTTAAGCGTGGCGGTCGGGCTCGCATCGCCGAAATGTGCGGCCTCGTCGCCGAAGGACGGCAGGACGATGTCGGACTGCGCCGCCATGCGCGTGACCCACGTCCGCATCTCGTCCGCGCCGATCCAGAGGGCGGGGCGCAGGTTCGGGTCGAACGCCACGCTGACGCCGCGCCGGCGCGCGGCGGCGATGCGGTCGAGAAGGGACGCCCGATCCTCCTGCGGCAGGATCGCGAGCGTTATGCCTGAGAGGTAGACCATGTCGCCGGCCGCCTTCGCGTGCGGCAGATGCGCGAGATCTTGCGCGAGGTGGCGCGCCGCCGAGGTTTCGCGCCAGTAGGTGAAGCTCCGCTCTCCCGCCTCGAGGTGGACGAGGTACAGGCCGACGGTGGCGCGGTCGATCCTGCCGGCATCCGGCACGACGCCCTGGCCGCGCATGAAGTCGAGGAGACGCTCGGACAGGGCATCGTGGCCGACCGCGGTCCGGTAGGCGACCGTCGCATCGGGGGGCAGAGCGCGCCGCGCATACCAGGCGGTATTGAAGGTGTCCCCGGCAAAGCCCATGAGATACCGGCCGTATCCATCGGGTGTCAGTTCGACCATGCATTCGCCGATGGAGAGGAACGCCGGGGCCATCAGGACCTCGGGTATGGCCCGGCAGGCCGACGGGTCGTCAGGTGCATGGCGCCGCGACGACGAGGACCCAGTATGGCGATCCGCCGTCGACGTTGGCGCGGCCTGCTCCGTAATGCGTCGCGTCGCGCAGGAGCATGTTGCCGCGATGCCCCGGCGAGGCGAGCCAGCCGCGCGTCACCTCTGCGGCATCGGCCTGGCCCGCGGCCAGGTTCTCCGCGGCGAGGCAGGCGCGATAGCCGCGGGACTTCACGCGATCCATGACGGTCCCGCCGCGGGCAGAGCGGTGGGTCAGTTCGCCGCGCTCGGCGGTGAAGCGCGCCTGCGCCATCGCCGCGTCCGCAAGCGCGGGCGACGGCGCGAGGCGCGACAGGCCGAGCTCCGACCGTGCCGCGTTCAGTTGCGCGCCGACCTCCGGCACGCCCGAGGTCGAGACGACCGTGCCAGGCCTTCCGCCGACGCATCCGGCTAGGGCAAACACGGCGGCGAGCGCCGTCGGCGCCAGGACCCGTCGCGACCCGCGCATGGGTCTCGCGGCCGCGCTCAGAGGTCCATCAGGAGGCGTCGCGGATCCTCGAGCGCCTCCTTCACGCGGACGAGGAAGGTGACGGCGCCCTTGCCGTCGACGATGCGGTGGTCGTAGCTCAGCGCCAGGTACATCATCGGCCGCGCCACGATCTGCCCCTTCACCACCATCGGCCGTTCCTGAATCTTGTGCATGCCCAAGATGCCCGATTGCGGTGGATTCAGGATCGGCGAGGACATGAGCGAGCCGTAGACGCCGCCGTTCGAGATGGTGAAGGTGCCGCCCTGCATGTCGGCCATCGAGAGCTTGCCGTCGCGGGCCTTGCGGCCAAGCTCGTTGATGGTCTTCTCGATCTCGGCGAAGGACAGCCGGTCGGCGTCGCGCACGATCGGCACGACGAGGCCGGTGGGCGTTCCGACGGCGATGCCCATGTG
>CAYMRW010000027.1:0-15353 GCA_964392825.1 uncultured Rhodobacterales bacterium | reverse complement strand
CCGGTGAAGGCGGTCGCGCCGACGACGATGAAGAGGATCATCGCCGAGGTCCTGCCGGTGCTCTTCAGCGCCTCGTAGAAGCTCTCCCACGTGAAGCGGCGGCGCACGATGACGATGACGAGCGCCAGAGCCGCGCCGATCGCCGACGCCTCGGTCGCCGTGGCGATGCCCGCGAGCAGCGAGCCCAGGATGCCGAAGATCAGCACCAGCGGCGGCAGCGCCTCGACCGCGAGCATCCGCCAGAGCTGCCCGCGCGACACCTTTTCGTCGGGCTCGACCGAGGGGGCCATGTCGGGCCGGATGACGGCGAGGACCGCCACCCAGACGGCATAGAGCAGCCCGAGCAGGACGCCCGGGATCATCGCGCCCGCGAAGAGCTCGCCCACGGACAGGGGCGAGTAGCTCGCCATCAGGATCAGCATGATCGAGGGCGGGATCAGGATACCGAGGCAGCCCGAGGCGGCGATCACCCCGGCGGTGAGCGACTGGCTGTAGCCGTAGCGGAGCATCGGCTTCAGCGCCATCACGCCCATCACCGTGATCGAGGCGCCGATGATGCCGGTCGTGGCCGCGAGCAGGATCGAGATGAACACGACCGCGAGTGCCAGGCCCCCGCGCACGTTCGACATGAGGAGGCGCAGGCTCTCGAACATCCGGTCGGTGACGCCCGAGTTCGACAGGAAGTTCGCCATGAGTACGAAGAGCGGAATGGCGATGAGCGTGTAGTTGTCGAGGACGTCGCCGAAGATCCGGTTCACGACGATGCCGAGGACCATCGTGTTGCCGGCGATGACGGCGCCCAGCACCGCCGAACTGCCGAGGACGAAGGCCAGCGGATGCCCGAGGAACAGTCCGAACAGCAGGTAGCCGAACATGCAAAGCGCGATGAGCTCCGGGCTCATGGTCGGTCGTCCTCCGGCGTCAGGATCAGCTTCAGGGTTTCCGATATCCCCTGCAGCAGCAGCAGCGCCGCCGCGAGGCAGAGCCCCGCCTTCAGCGGATAGACCGGCATCTGGATCGCGCCGTAGGTCACCTCGCGCTGCGTCCACGAGGTCATGGCGAAGTCGTAGGAGCGGGTGAGAAAGACCCAGGCGAACGGGAAGAAGAAGATCACGTAGCCGAGGATGTCGACCCAACGGCGTACGCCGGACGACAGCGTGTTGGTGACGAGGTCGACCCGCACATGCGCCTGGTGCCGCAGCGCGTAGCCCCCCAGCATCACGAAGTAGAACCCGTAGAGCTGCTTCGAGACGTCGAACGCCCAGCGCGTCGGCGCGTTGAACGCGTAGCGCATGACGACGTCGTAGATGATGATGGCGGCGAAGAGGATCGCGACGAGGCAGACGACGCGCCCCACGGCCTCGTTCAGCCGGTCGATGATTCTGACGACGACCATCGCGGCGCCTCCTTCCACCCGGTGGCAGGGATGATGCGTCGTCAATCCCGTGTCAAACACAGACACGCCGGACCCTGCGTCAATCGTCTCCGGCGTATCACTCCCGCCAAGGTCCGATCATTCCGCGCGTTCGCGCCCCTCGGCGGGCCCATCGCCCTTGATGCCCCGTTCGTCGCCGAGCACTGTGGCGCCCGGGAGGCTCGGCCCGGGGGAAAAGGCAATGCCGAAGAAGATCGTGGCGCTCGAGGATGCCGCCGCCCTCGTCCATTCCGGCGACACCATCACGACGTCGGGTTTCGTGGGCATCGGCGTTCCCGACGCGTTACTGAAGGCGATCGGTGATCGCTACGCGGCCGAGGGTGATCCGAAGGGCCTGACGCTCCTCTTCGCCGCGGGGCAGGGCGACGGCAAGGAGCGCGGGCTCAACCGGCTCGCCGCGCCGGGCCTCATCCGGCGGGTCGTCGGCGGCCACTGGGGGCTGATCCCGCAGCTCGGCGCGCAGGTGCTCGCAGGCGAGATCGAGGGGTACAACTTCCCGCAGGGCGTGATCTCGCACCTCTATCGCGACATCGCCGCCGGCAAGCCCGGAACGCTGACGCATGTCGGGCTCGAGACGTTCGTCGATCCGCGCCTCGGCGGCGGCAAGGTGAACGATGTGACGACCGAGGATCTGGTCGAGCTCGTCGAACTCGCTGGCTCCGAATGGCTGTTCTACAAGGCGATGCCGATCAGCGTGGCGCTGCTGCGCGGCTCGACCGCCGACGAGCGCGGCAACGTCACGATGGAGCGCGAGGCGCTCATCCTCGACAACCTCGCCCAGGCGATGGCGGCGCGGAACTCGGGCGGGATCGTCATCGTCCAGGTCGACGAGATCGTCGCCGCGGGGTCGCTGCCGGCGCGCGAGGTCGAGATCCCCGGGGCGCTTGTCGACGCGGTCGTAGTGGCGCCGCCGGAGCTGCATCCGCAGACCTACGCCACGCAGTACTCGCGCTTCTTCACGAACCGCTACCGGGTGCCGGCCGAGGGGCGCCGCCCGCTGCCCCTCGACGCGCGCAAGGTCATCACCCGGCGGGCGGCGTTCGACCTGCCGATCGGCGGCATCGTCAACCTCGGCATCGGCATGCCCGAAGGGGTGGCGGGCGTGGCCGCCGAGGAGGGGCTGCTCGACCACGTCACGCTGACCGCCGAGCCGGGCGTGATCGGCGGCGAGCCCGCCTCCGGCCTCGACTTCGGCGCGGCGACGAACACCGAGGCCATCGTGGCGCAGAACCAGCAGTTCGACTTCTACGACGGCGGCGGCCTCGACCTCGCGGTCCTCGGCATGGCCGAGGTCGACGCGGGCGGCAACGTCAACGTCTCGCGGTTCGGAACCAAGCTCGCCGGGGCGGGCGGTTTCATCAACATCTCGCAGAACGCCCGACACGTGATCTTCGCGGGAACGTTCACCGCAGGCGGCCTCGATGTGGCCCTGAGCGAGGACGGTCTGCGGATCGCGACCGAGGGGCGGACCCGGAAGTTCGGAGAGCGGGTCGAGCAGGTGACGTTCTCCGGCGAGCGGGCGCGGCGCCTGAATCAGGCCGTCCTCTTCGTGACCGAACGCGCGGTGTTCCGCCTCGAGCCCGAGGGATTGCGGCTGATCGAGGTGGCGCCGGGGGTCGACATCAGGGCCGACATCCTCGACCGGATGGCCTTCGAGCCCCTGGTGGACGAACCCCGCAGCATGGACCCGCGGCTCTTTCGCGAGGGGCCGATGGACCTCAAGCGCGATCTCCTGCACCTCGACATCGACGAACGCATCGTCTTCGACGAGGGCAAGGACGCTCTCTTCGTCAACCTCGCCAAGATGCGGCTGCGCACGGCGCACGACCTCGAGATCGTGCGGCAGCGGGTGGAGGCGGTCTGCGGGCCCTTGCAGCGCCGTGTCGACGTCGTCGTCAACTACGACCAGACCGAGATCGACGAGGATGTTGCGTCGGACTGGTCCGACCTCGTCGCCGATCTCGAGGATCGGTTCTACGGGCAGGTCTCGCGGTACTCCACCTCGGCCTTCCTGCGCCGCAAGCTCGGGCGCACCCTCGCCGGGGACGGGCGCCGGATGATCTATCGCTCCGAGGCGGACGCGCTTTCCGGCGACCGCGCGGAGAGCGTCGAGGGCGCCTGAGGCGCCGGCCGCTGCTCAGAGGACCGGGCTTTCGAACCCCTCCGGCTTGACCGCCAGGACCGGGCAGGCGAGGTGGTTGATGATGTCCTCCGCCGTGTTGCCGATGATGACCCCGCTCAGGCCGGTTCGCGCGACCGTTCCCATCACGACGAGGTCGGCGCCGAGCTGCCGCGCCTGCGCCTCGATCACCCGCTCGGGCGAGCCGCGTTCCAGGCGCGCGGTCAGCCGCGGGCCGTCGGCGTGCCGTTCCCGCACCGATGCCATGAACCGGTCCATCGCCCGCTTGCGGGCGCCGAGAACCTCGTTGACGTAGCGATCGGCCGAGATCCGCGCGGTCGAACCGCCGGAAAACGCCCAGACCATGCCTTCGGCCGCCGCGTCCCAGACATGCAGGACGATGACCTCGGCCTCCGGCCCGTGGGCGACGCCGCAGGCGACGTCGATGACCCGTTCGTTCAGCCTTCGGAGCGTCCGCGGCTCCGCGGCGTCCTCGGCGTCGAGATCGACGGCCGCCAGGACGCGTTTCGGCACGACGGGCGCCGACGGCGTCTGCAGCCAGACCGGGCACGGGCACTTCCGCAGCAGATGCTGATCCGTGCTGGCGAACAGGAGGCGCTGGACGCCCGCGACCGGTTCTGCCGCCTTCACCACGAAATCGCAGTCGCGCTCGGCGACATGACGGATGATCTCGAGAAAGGCCTTTCCGACCGCCGTCCGCGGTTCGATCCGCCGATCCGGAACGGCCTGCCGCACGCGCGCCAAGATGTCGGTCCGCGTCCGCTCCACGAGGGCGTTCAGGATCGCGTCCGACCGCTGACCGGAGAGCCGTGCGATGATCTCGAGATCGTGCGGCGCCTCGACGCAGGCGAGCACCTCGAGCGCGGCGTCGTGCTTGGCCGCGAGCGCGAGGCCGCTTTGCAGCGCGATCTCGGCGTCGGCGCCGTCGGCCACGGCCAGGATGCGGCGTGGTCGGCTGGCGTCGCCGGTCACGCCGGCAGTTCCCTCTGGCCCTCGGGGTCGTCCATGGCATGCGCGGGCGTGTCGGTTTCGCCCGTGATCATGCGCGCGGCGGCGAAGGCGGCGTCGCGATAGGGCATCAGGACGAGGTCTGCCTCGTGCATCTGCAGCGTCTTGGCCGTCGCCTCGCGATGCGCGGCCACCGCGACCTTGCCGTCGAAATCCAGATCGCGAACCGCCTTGAGGAGCACCTCGCGCGGGTCGTCGTGCGTGAGGCCGGTATCGTGTTCGGGCACCGCCATCACCAGCCAGTCCGCCCGGGCGAGCGGCAGGTGCGCGAGAAACTCGGGGTCGGTCGCGTCACCGAACACCGCGTCGTATCCCTGAGCCCGCGCATGCCTGACGGCCTCGGGGCTGAAGTCGACGCCGAGGACGCGCTTACCGCCCTGCCGCAGGGCCGCCGCGATCCCGAGGCCGTACCGGCCGAGGCCGAAGAGGATCACGGGATAGGTCTGCCGCGCGCTGAAGTCCTCCTCGGGGGCCGTCCGGGCGCCTTTTCGCCCGAAGATCCCGAGGGCGGGCTCGAACGCCGCATAGAGCCGGTGCGAGAAGGTGATCATGTAGGTCGAGGCGGCGATCGTCACGAGGCCCACCATCGTGACCAGGCCGAGCGCGTCTTCGTCGACATGGCCGATCGCCACTCCCATGGCCATGAAGATCAGGGAGAACTCGCTGATCTGCGCAACCGTCAGCCCGGCGAGAAAGCCGGTGCGCTTGTGGTAGCCCATCGCGCCCATGATCGCGAGCACGATGAGCGGGTTGCCGACGAGGACGAAGAGCGACAGGACGAGCGCTGGCCCGACGCTGGCACCCAGCACCGACAGATCGAGCGACGCCCCGAGCGCGATGAAGAAGAACAAAAGAAGGAAGTCGCGCAGGCTCGCCAGCCGGGCGGCGATGGCCTCGCGGTAGGGCGTCGAGGCCAGGGAGACCCCGGCCAGAAGGCCGCCCAGTTCCTTGCCGAACCCCAGGTAATGACCGATCGCCGCCAGGAGCGCCGCCCAGCCGATCGCGAACGACACGAGAAGCTCCGGCGCCCGCGAGAGACGCTCGACCAGCGGATCGGCGACGTAGCGGACGAAGACGATGACCGCGGCGAGCATGACGAGCCCGTATCCCAGAACGCGCAGCACGTCGTCGAACGCACCGCCGTCGTCGACCGCGCCCCCGACCCCCACGGCCGAGAGAACGATCATCGCGACGACCACGACCACGTCCTGCACGATCAGGAAACCGAGCGCGATGCGACCGTGCAGAGCGTCGATCTCGCGCTTGTCGGAGAGGAGCTTCACGATGATGATCGTGGATGAGAACGTGAGCGCGACCGCGACATAGATCGCGGTCAGCGGATCGAGTCCGAGGCCGAGAGCGATCAGGAAGCCGAAGACCGTGGTGAAGACGACTTGGCCCAGTCCGGTCACGAGCGCGACCGGCCCGAGCGTTCGCACGAGATTGAAATCTAGCTTGAGGCCGACGAGGAAGAGCAGGACCGCGATGCCGAGCTCGGCCAGCAGGTCTATCTCCCGGTCCGACTGCGCGATGTCGAGCCCGGACGGCCCGGCGAGGATGCCGACCGCGATGAAGCTGACGATCAGCGGTTGACGCAGCAGCAGCCCGACGAAGCCGACGCCCGCGGCAAGGACGAGAAGCGCGGCGATCTCGTAGAAGATGTATCCACCGATGGCGTCGGTCATTGGCTCGCTCCCGAGGCTCCTCGGCGCCGATCTCCCCTGACAATGGGGTGGCCCACGCCCCCTTTCCACCTCGAAGACCCACTCGCTCCCGCGGCTCCGTTCAAGCGGAGGCTGGGCGTGGGCCCCACCCCCAGCGCGGTCGCACCCCGGGCCGATCCCATGAACGCGGGCAAAACCCGTGTCCCGGGTTCATCCACACTCGACGCCCCCGCAAGCCAGGTTCACGCAAGGGACAGTCTTTAGGTCTGGATAGCGCATATCTCCGGATCATTGATCGAGACGGTGGTGTCTGCATCCAGCCGACCTACAGGCACCTGCCCATCAAAGAGTTGCGGGGGGATCGGCGAAACCTTCGCGATGGCTTCAGGCTAGTCGAGAAGGCCGTCCTTCCGACCCATTGCCGTAGAAACTTTGAAAAGGTCCCCGCGCTGCGAATGTTTGAGAACGCGTTCCCCGGCAACGGACGAGTTTGTCCGCGCACACTTGAGCATACGCGCGGCCGCCAAAGGAGTGTCGCTGGATGGAACGATCATATCGCTCGAGAAACCGCGATGGGCGATGGCGTCGAACTCGATTGCGGGATCGATGACGTAGCCGTTGTTGATTGCAATGTCGTAGTCTTGGCCGTGACGATGAGAGGAACGAACAGAAAAGCGAGGCGGACCGGTATCGAAATTAGGAAGGACGTTCGGCTGCGGTTCCTTTCCAAAGCATGTTCGCAACTTTTTCTGCGGGTCAGCTACAATGCGGTCCCGGTAGCGGGCTCGGCTCATCCGGCTGGTGTGATCGTCGGGTGAGGCGTTGGGGGGGGGGCGCCGCGAGATGCCGAATTCGGCAGCTCAACCATCGGCGTCCAGATCGCAATCGCCACGCAGGACGATTTCGGTTGACGTCTGTTCGGGTTTGGATAGGTGCATCATCGTGATCCTGAACAGCGATACGCAGATCGCGCAGGGAGTCCGTGTCCAGCGTTAAAACCTCAGGGGGCGCCCTGCGTCAGGGGCCCATCGTGCCTCGGCTCATCTCGGCCCCAAAGGAATGCGACACCGAATGCCGACATTGCCACCGCCATACCAGCGGAAATCGCGATGACTACCATCGTTGCGGCCAGGCCAAGATCGCTTGCCAGACCGAACATCACGACCCGCTGGGCGCTCGTGCAAGGCACCGCGCCGATGGCCGTGGCAATCCATCCACCGTTTCTCGGCTCGGCACCAGCGGCACACGCCGCGCAGCCGTCGTTATGCTGGGTATCTAGTTCGTAACCGTGGGAGTGGATGCCACCATCCGTGCCGTACCGCTCGCCAACGAGAACAGCACTGATTGCCCGCCAGAGCATGATCGCGCCTATGGCCACGATCAAGGGTGGCTTGCCGCTCGTATCTGCGGTGATCGGACGGTGCGTCGCCTGTCGCCTGGCTGACCGCCAGGTCGAACAGAAGTCCTGGTAAGGATGTCGCGAGCCGGCAAGCTCGAGCAGTTGTGCGTCGTTCGATGTCGCCAAGGCCATGACCTCGTAGGGTGATTTGACGCCAGCCTCGACCGCGACCCGAACCGCTTCGTCGATTGAAACATATAACGCGACATAAGTAATGTATGTGACGGCCACTTCTACGAAGGCTTCTACCCCGTCTCTGGTGTAATGACGTACGCCCAGCGGATCGTAGACCGAAAACACCCCGCCGTCGGTGGATGTCTTGATCTGCGTAGCCCCCACGCGAATGATCTCGCGTGCTACCGGTGGAGAATTCCACGTCGTTTTCACCCTGTTGGCGGAGATCGCTTGCATCACCGAATGGGGGGCGCTTGAACGTTCGGCTCCGTGGCTTGTTGCTACTGCGCCCGTTTCCCGTTTTGAGCGGCGAACACGCCGTTCGCAGGTGCGCCGTTCTACCTTCGTAGAGAGGTCGAAAGCTGCGCCGCTTCCCTCTCGCCGGACAAGCGGCGATCTTCGGCGAGACGTCCTACGGCAGGCGGCGAGGCACCCCGTCGCATTTCGGAACTCACGCGATCTCGGTCATGAGGTACTCGGCGCGGGTGATGTGCTCCTGCGTGATGCCGAGCTTGCGCTTCAGTCGCGTCTTTTTGTCGTCGTCGCGGGTGTCCGCGATCTCGGACTTGAGCGACGTCTCCTTCGCGCGCAGCTTGTCGAGGACGCGGCTCACGTGGTCCGGCTTGATCTTGCTCGCCTTTCCGCTCTCGAGACGTTCGTTGTACTTGGCGACCTTGGCCGCAAGCTTCTTCAGGCCCATCCGGGTCCCCCGCGCTGGCAAGACTGATTGCGCAAGCTATCGCTCTTTGATGACGTCACTGTGTCGTGCGGGCCTTCGTTCCTCCTGCGTGTCTGACCGGTTTCCCAGCGCATCACCGATCTCTTCGTCGTCGAGTGACAGCAGGCGCTCGACCTCGGCCATCGCCTCGTCGCGCTCGATATAGTAGGCGCGTGCAGCCTCGATCAAATCGCGCATCGCGCCGTAGGCGTAGCCGGAATCGTTGAGAAAGGACGTCGCCGCGGTGGCGTTCAGCTTCTGTTTGCGGATCAGCGCATCGACGTTGCGCGTCGTGTTCCGTGAGTCCTGCTCGACCTGCGCCCATTCCTGATCGAGCCAGAGCGCGCTGCGCGTCTCCGGCTCGACGAGACCCAGCTTGCGGACCTCGACCACGATCCGTGCGATCTCGGTGCGCAGGCCGTCGTAGAGTTCGGTCACCGTCCCTTGAGGCCGCGTCGTATAGCGGTTCACGTTCTTGCGCAGATGCTTCACCGATTTCACCGCCTGCACGACATCGCTGGCCACGTCGCGCAGTGCGTAGATGCGTGCGGTAAGGTCCGGCGGCAGCCGTTTTGTCCCCGCCCGGGTCGAGAAATCGACGATCGCCGCATAGAGCGTCTTGACCCGCCGCTCGTAATCCTCGTCGATGTCGAGCTCGATCGGGGCACGGCTCTCTCGAACCTTTCGGGCGATGTTGTCGGTCGAATAGATCTCGTGCCGATGCAGGTTCAGGCCATGCATGATGATTTCGGCCGCGTTCTCGTAAAGGTGCAGCACCTCCTTTCTCAGAGCGCTTTCCAGGGTCTGCGGAAACTCGTCGACGGCCTCGTTGAGAAAGTGCGGCTTGCTGACGTCGGGCGCGGGCTCGACGATCCGGTGTTCGAGGAACACGATCAGTTGCCTTAGCAGCGGCAGCATCAGCATCACGCCGAGGATATTGAAAATGGTGTGGAACACCGCAAGTTTCAGCGCGTAATCTGTCGCCGAGATTCCCACATGAATGCTGATCCAGTCGACGGTCTCGCGAATGGGCGAGATGAGGATCAGTGCCACCGCCGCCGTCACCGAGTTGAAGATGAGATGCGCCAGTGCCAGGCGCTTGCCCTGGAAATTGGCGCTGAGCGCGCCAATGATCGCCGTGATCGTCGTCCCGATATTGGCCCCGATCGCCAGGGCCAGCGCATTGTCGTAGGTGATCTGTCCTGCCGCCAGAGCGGTGATGATCAGCGTCATCGTCGCGTGGCTCGATTGCATGATGACCGTCGCCGCGGTGCCGAGAAGCGTATAGACGAAAAGGCCTAGAAGCCCTGGCAGCGCGAATTGCGCCAAGTCGATCTGCTCCTTGAAGCTGTCGAAGCCCACCTTCATGTGGTGAATGCCGAGAAACAGGAATCCCAGACCGCCAAGGGCGTAACCGATCCCGCGTAGCGCTTTCGATTTCTGGAACACCAGCACGATCGACAGCGCAATCATCGGCATCGCGTAGGCCGCGATGTTGACCTTGAGGCCGAGACCCGCGACCAGCCATGCTCCCGTCGTCGTTCCGATGTTCGCGCCGAAGATGATGCCGACGCCGCCGATCAGAGACATCAGCCCCGCGCTCAGGAAAGAGATGGTGATGACCGAGACCAGCGAACTTGACTGCAGCAGCGTCGTCGAAACGATGCCGAACAGAAGCGCCCGCGGCGTCGAGCGCGTCGCCTTTGCCAGCATCCGTTCGAGAAAGCCGCCGCCGAAGAGCCTGAATCCATCCTCGAGCATCAGCATCCCGAACAGGAAGATCGCCACGCCTGCGGCGATCTCCTGCACGTCCGGGTTGAGCCAGAAGGCAAAGACCATCACCCCGATCGCGACCGGCAGGTAGTATCGGCTCATGATCCGTGTCCGCTCACGGCAGCAGCATTCCCCTGAGGACGAAGTAGAACATCGCCGCCAGGAACGCCGAGACCGGTAGCGTGATCACCCATGCCGACACGATCTTCAGCAGCGAGCCTCGGCTGACGAGCTGACGTTTCAGTGCCTTCTGCAGCTCCTTTCGCTGTGCCGCCGTGATGGTCGCCTCCGGCCCCATCGCCTTGAGCTCCTGGAGGATCCGCCGCTTTTCCTCGGGGGGGGCATTGCGGAACTCCCAGAGCGTGGCCTCGACCTCGGCGAAGTCAGGGGCGCCCTTGTGTCGGGCCAGCACCGTCTCGACCACCTTGCCCAGTCGTTGGTCAAGGAATTCACGCAGAAAGCCTACGCCGAAGACGGCGCCGAGAGCCACGTGGGTCGAGCTGATCGGCATCCCCAGTTGGCTCGCCACGATCACGGTGATGGCAGCCGACAGTGCGATGCAGAACGCCCTCGCCCTATCGAGCTCGGTGATCTCCGAGCCGACCGTCCGGATGAGCTTCGGCCCGAACAATGCCAGACCGACCGATATGCCGATCGCTCCGATCGCCATCACCCAGAGCGGAATTGCGACGGTGCCGCCGCCCTCGCCCACCGACAGGACGTCCACAACGCCGGCGAGCGGACCGACCGCGTTCGCCACGTCGTTGGCTCCGTGGGCGAAGCTCAGCAGCGCGGCGGCGAAGATCAGCGGGATGGTGAACAGCCGGTTCACTCCATCGCGGTCGCGCGTCAGCCGCGGGCGGGCGCGGCGGATCAAGGGGCGGGTGGCAAGGTAGATTGCGAACCCGGCGACGCAGCCGAGGATCATCGCCACCGGAAACGACACCGAGACCAGCTGCTTGATGCCCTTGATCGCGATGTAGGTGGTGAATGCCCAGCCCATCAGGCCGATCATGACCGGCACGACCTTCTCGGCCTCCTCGATCGGATCGTCGCGGAAGAAGACGAGCCGCTTCAGTGCGTAGAGCAATGCCGCCGCGATCAGTCCGCCCGTCACCGGCGAGATCACCCAGCTCGCCGCAATGCTAGTGACCGAGTCCCAGTTGACGATGTCCCATCCGGCCGCGGCGATGCTCGCCCCCATGACGCCGCCGACGATCGAATGCGTGGTCGACACCGGCGCCCCGATCCAGGTGGCGCCGTTGAGCCAGATCGCCGCCCCTGCAAGGGCGCCCATCATGACCCAGACGTACTGATCCGACGACCCGAGATCGTCCGGGTCCACGATACCGTTCTTGACCGTTTTCACGACATCGCCGCCGGCGATGATCGCTCCCGCCGCCTCGAAGATCGCCGCGATCATGATCGCACCGGTCAACGACAGCGCCAACGAACCGACCGCAGGCCCCACGTTGTTCGCGACGTCGTTGGCGCCGATGTTCATCGCCATGTAGGCGCCGATCACCGCGGCCGCGATCAGCAGATAGGCTTGCTCCACGTCGGCGAACCGAGCGCCGGTGAAGATCATCACGCCGACGATGAACAGGATCGCGCTTCCCAGCCGCCCGACCTCGGTCCGGCTGAGATATGTCGCCCGTTCGATCTTGACGTATTCCTTCACGACCATCGCGGATTCTCCCCCAGATCCTTGGGGAGCCCAGGCCGAAGGTCGCGCCAATTCATTGAGGTGGATCAGTTTGTAACAGTTTTATGACAAGGTGTATCTTATGGGCAACTGTAGGGCAGCGGCCCTCCGCGGCGTGGCGGACCGATATCCTGCGCTATCGGCGACGGCATCGCGATCAGACGTGATTGATTGCGCCGATCCCTGTCATCTCCCCAACTGCAACGCGTGTCCTGCGCTTCACGCCGCACGGCCAGAGGTGGCCATTGGCAGCACGCGCCAAAGCTGGATGCGCTGATCAGGATCGAAGGGGATAACCAAAGCGATGACCTCGATCGCACCTCGGTGAGACGTCAGCGATGGAAAGGTCGCTTGCGAACGCCTCGCATCACCTCCTCATCGACCGGGGAGGAGACGGCGGTTCCGGTGCGCCAGCCAGCTCCGCGGCCTCGCTCACGAAGCGGACGAAGCGCTGCTGATAGTGGTTGACGAAGTCGAACAGCGTCGCGTCGCTGGCCGATCGCGGGACGGACGCCGACAGCCTGAAGGGCTCGTGCACGCAGGCGGCAAGCCGGGTGCGGGTGATCTTCTTGTCGAAATTGGCCACCGCCACCGGAACGATGAGAGGCTCAGGTTCGACATGAAGTGCCAGGCGAAAGGCCCCTGCCTTGAACGCGACGGGGGAGTCTTCGGTGGACACGCTCGTTCCCTCGGGACAGATCACCAGGTTCCGTCCGGCAAGAAGGTGGGCGCGCGCGCTGTCGAGGAAGTGCCGCGCCCACTCCTTGGGCGTGGTCCGCGCGTCTCCGTCCGATCCGTCGATATGCCCGGACGCGACGTAGATGTAGCCGAGCCGGTCGTAGTACTTCTGGTGGCCGAACTCGTCGGACCGCGACTTGCGGATCACTCGGATCGGGGCCTCCCCGTATTTCCGCAGCAACAGCATTGCGGATACGAAGTGGGTGTCGAGCGTGAGTTGGAAGCGGTTCGGAAGCGTATTGTCAGGGTGGTTGAACAGGTGGTTCATGATGAAGATGTGGCCCGGCCTGTCAGGCAGGTTCTCTTCGCCCCGGATGACGTAGTCGAGCCTTTCGTAGAGCGTGACGAAACCCTCGCAGCAACGCCGGCGGATCTCGGCGGGCGCGGTTTCGGGGGACGCGCTGGCGACGGTCTCGTAGACGCGCTGGAGATCCTGATAGAGCGTCAGATCCCTGCGCACCTGCTGGAGGATCTCGAGCGCGAGCGCCGCGAGGTCGCGCTCGTGCCGATCGCCGTGGGCCCGTAGTAGTTCCAGCGCATGGAAGGCATCGCCGAGCGTCAGCCGGTTCTCGAGGTAGTGCGGGATCCGGTGCAGGGGGGAGTCCACGTGCAGCACCTCGGCGCTCTGGTCGAGCAAGGCGCGGATCGCTGCGACCTCGGTCTCGTAGCGCCGCGTGACCAGCCATATCCGCGTCTCGCGGAGACGATTGCCGAGGACCGAGATCACCCGATCGAGCAATGCCACGCCGAAGTCGGGGCACGCTTCGATGCGCTGCTCGAAGATCGTCCGGGGCAGCTCGAGCAGCGTGCTTGGCGCGAGCGCGGTCACGGTTGCCCGGTAGCGATGGGGTTCGATCAGCGCCGACCAGCCGAGGAGCCGCCCCGGACCGCTGAAGTGCCGCAGGTCGACAGTCGCCGCCCCGACCTCCGCCGACCGGCGGAACGCCATGGCGACCTCGCCGGTGCGCAGCAGGAAGCACGCCTCCGCCCGCGTACCCTGCTCGAAAACCGTCTGGCCTTCGCGAACGGCCCTGACCCTGGCCGAGTTCGCCAGATACGCAAGGTGCTCCTCCGGCAGCGTTCCGAACTCCGGCGACTTTCTCAGCAGAGCGAGTGCGGACGTCATCGACTCACCCGTCCGTTCTGGGAGCGACCTCGGTCGACCGGCCAAGCAGATCACGCGCATCCTCGAGGCGCTCCACGAGAGCAGCTGCGACCATCGCCAACACATGTCGCCCTGCCTGCGGGTCATCCCCCATCAATCGGTCGAGCGCGCCGCGGGACAGTCGCAGGGTACGGCACGGGTTCCGGCAGCGGACGGAGGCGGTGTAGCGATGGGGCCTGCGGACGACCGACCAGCCGATCAACGCACCAGACTCGTCCGTTTCACCCACGAAGAGATCGTCCATGCCCTCGACTGCCATCAAGAACTCCACCGACCCGGCCAGCAGGACATGGAGCGCACGGGCCTGGTCATGCTGATGGATGATCAACTCGCCCGTCTCGAACGATTGCTCCTCAAACTCCTCCGCCAAAGCCTGCAGCGTCTCGAGCGGTAGCGTTCCGAGGAACTTCAGGTCCTTGATCTCGCCTAAGGGAACCATGATCGTTCCTTGATCCGTAGGCGGCAGCGCCAGGAGAGACTCATGCGATTGTCCCCGACCTGACATGCGGAGGCAAATCCGGCCGACGACAAGGTGCCCCCGGGATTTTGGCGAGTTCTGGAGGAACACCCTTGTCGAGCTCGACGATGTCGACGCCGATCTGACTCGCGTTCGCGCCGGACGCGACGAGGCGCGAGATCTTGAACTCGAAGACATCTCGTTCCGCTCCCTCTGGGGCGAGAGGCTGCATGGCTACTTCCTGCACGGCGAGGGGGCGCCGCGGCGCCCGCTCGTGGTTCACGCTCACGGCTACGGATCGTCCTGCAGCGTTCAGTGGAATTGGGCGCGCGCGGGCGTGGACGTGATCGGCGTCGACATCCGCGGCTTTGGCCGCTCGGGAGCCGCGCTCCGCGACCGCTCCGACTGGGGTTACGTGCTGACCGGAATCGGCGCTCCGGAAACGTCGGTGTTGCGGGCCGCCGTCTGCGACTATCTTCGTGCCGCTCAGGTCGGTCTGGCGCACCTGTGCCCCGAGGCGAGCCGAACGGTATTCTACGGCCGCAGCTTCGGGGGCGGGCTCGCCCTGATTGCCGAGAGCGTCGGGCGGCTCGCCGACTTCCTGGCGTTGGGCGTCCCGACCTTCGGATGGGCCGAGGGCCGACACTTCTTCGTCAAGGACGGCTCCGGGCGGGAGATTAACGCCTATCTGGAGGCTTATCCGGACCGGACGGAGGACGTGATGCTGGTCCTCAGGTATTTCGACGCCGTCCACCACGCCGGCCTCGTAGGTTGCCCCGCTCTCGTGGGTATCGGCCTGCGTGACCCGGTGGTCCCGCCCGAAACGGTCTTCGCCATAGCCAATTCTCTAGGGGGGGCCGTCGACATCATGGAATTCCCCGTCAGCCATACGGACTTGCCCGAGGAAAGTCTCTGGAGCAGTTTCGAAGCCCGGTGGGAGAATTTGGCACTCAACGGGGTGGCGCGCGACTTCGGCC
>CAYMRW010000026.1:0-15456 GCA_964392825.1 uncultured Rhodobacterales bacterium | reverse complement strand
CGGCGCCGAGGCTGTCGAGCGAGCCCAGCACCTTCAGGCGCTTGTCGGCCGTCGCTGTCAGGCGGCCACGGGGCTTGGTGGTGAGGTAAGCGTAGGCGCGTGTCTTGGAGCGCCCGACGCGGCCGCGGATCTGGTAGAGTTGCGCCAGCCCGAACATGTCGGCCCGGTACACGATCAGCGTGTTGGCCGCGGGGATGTCGAGCCCGGATTCGACGATGGTCGTGGCCAGGAGCACGTCGTACTGCCCGTCGTAGAAGGCGTTCATCCGTTCGTCGAGTTCGCCCGCTGCCATCTGCCCGTGCGCGATGACGAACGAGACCTCGGGCACCTGCTCGCGCAGGAACGCCTCAACCTCGGGCAGGTCGGCGACGCGCGGCACGACGTAGAACGATTGGCCGCCGCGATAGTGCTCGCGCAGGAGCGCCTCGCGCACGGTGACGGCGTCGAACTCGCTGACGTAGGTGCGGATCGCCAGCCGGTCGACGGGCGGCGTACCGATGATGGAGAGGTCGCGCACCCCCGTCAGCGACATCTGCAGAGTGCGCGGAATCGGCGTCGCGGTAAGCGTCAGCACGTGGACGTCGGAGCGCAGTGCCTTCAACCGCTCCTTGTGGGTGACGCCGAAGTGCTGCTCCTCGTCGATGACGAGGAGGCCGAGGTCGCGGAACTTCGTCTGCTTCGACAGCAGCGCGTGGGTGCCGACGACGATATCGACCGAACCTTCGGCGAGGCGCTTGCGCGTGTCCGCCGCCTCCTTGGCGGAGACGAAGCGCGAAAGCTGGCGCACCTCGACGGGAAAGCCGCGGAAGCGCTCGGAAAAACTGGCGAAATGCTGCCGCGAAAGCAGCGTCGTCGGGGCGATGACGGCGACCTGCTGACCCGACATGGCGGCGACGAAGGCCGCGCGCATCGCCACCTCGGTCTTGCCGAAGCCGACGTCGCCGCAGATCAGGCGGTCCATCGGCAGGCCGGCGGCGAGGTCGGTGAGCGTGTCCTCGATGGCGGTCAGCTGATCGTCGGTTTCCTCATAGGGGAAGCGGGCGCAGAAGGCGTTCCACATCTCCCCCGGTGGCTCGAGGATCGGGGCAGAGCGCAGAAGCCGCTCGGCCGCCACGCGGATCAGGCGGTCCGCGACCTCGCGGATCCGCTCCTTCATCCTCGCTTTCTTGGCCTGCCAGGCGCCGCCGCCAAGGCGGTCGAGAAGCCCCTCCTCGTGGCCGTAGCGGCTGAGGAGCTCGATGTTCTCGACCGGCAGGTAGAGACGGTCGCCGCCGGCGTACTCGATATGGATCATCTCGTGCTCGGCGCCGAGCGCCTGCAGCACCTCGAGGCCCCGGTAGCGTCCGACACCGTGGTCGACATGGACGACCAGATCGTCGGGCGACAGGCTCTGATGCTCCGTCAGGAAGTTCTCGGCGCGGCGGCGTCTGCGCTTGCCGGTTTGCACCAGCCGGTCGCCGAGAACGTCCTGCTCGGAGATGACGGTGAGCCGCGTGTCGCCGAACGGTCCCTCGAAGCCGTGCTCGAGACCCCAGATGCCGAGGAACAGGCCGCCGCGCTCCGCCGGCACGTCGCGGATGGTGCGCACCTGCCTAGATCCGGGCACGTCCTGATCCTGGAGGAGGCCCTCGAGCCGCTCGCGCGAGCCCTCGGAATAGCTCGCGATCACGACCGGGCCCTGTCTGCGCCGATCCTCGATATGGGCGGCAAGGGCGTTGAACAGACTAACGTTCTCCTGCTGGCGCTCGGGGGCGAAATTGCGGCCGATGCGCCCGCCGGCGTCGATCACGCCCGGGCCCGTCGGCTGCGGCAGCGGCTCGAAGCGGAGGACCCGCCGCTCCGAGAGCCCTCGCGTCCATGCCTCGTCGTCGAGGTACAGAAGCTCGGGCGGGCATGGCTTGTAGACGCTGTCGTGGCGGCCCCTGGCGCCCTGCCCCTCCGCCCGCGCCTCGTAGGCGTCGGTGACGAGATCCCACCGCGCCGCGCGCGCCGCCGGCACGTCGTGGTCGAGGCAGACGGTCGACCCGGGCAGGTAGTCGAAGAGCGTGTCGAGGCGCTCGTGGAAGAAGGGCAGCCAATGCTCCATGCCGGCGTGCTTGCGCCCAGCCGATACCGCCTCGTAGAGCGGGTCGTCCGCGGTGGCACCGAACTCGGCGCGGTAGGACTGGCGGAAACGCGTGATCGACGGGTCGTCGAGGATCACCTCCGAGACGGGGGCCAGCTCAACGCGCGAGAGCGTCTCGCTCGTCCGCTGGGTCGCCGGATCGAAGCGGCGTGCGCCCTCGAGCTCGTCGCCGAAGAGGTCGAGCCGAACCGGGGCCGGCTGGCCCGGCGGCCAGACGTCGATGATGCCGCCCCGGATCGCGTAGTCGCCCGGCTCCGCCACCGTCGGCGCCTGGCTGAACCCCATGCGTGCGAAGTAGGTGCGCAGCGCCTCTTCGTCGATGCGGTGGCCGACGCGCGCGGTGAAGGCCGCCTCGCGCACCACCTCGCGCGGCGGCAGCCGCTGCGTGATGGCGTTGACGGTGGTGAGGACGACGGACCGGGCCGGCAGCCCGGAGCCGATGGCGGCAAGCGTCGCCATGCGCTCGGCCGACACCTCGGCTCGGGGCGAGATGCGGTCGTAGGGCAGGCACTCCCAGGCCGGAAAGCGGATTGCCGCCACGTCGGGCGCGAGGAACGCCAGCGCCGCCGCCGTCTCGGCCAGGCGCTTGTCGTCGCGGGCGACGTGCACGACGGGCCGACCGTGCTTCTCGAGCTCGGCGGCGACGAGACGGGCGTCGAACCCTTCGGGCGCGCCGCCTACGGTGACATGATCGCGGGCCATGGCGGGGACCTAACGACGTGCCGCGCCGTGTCAACGCGAGGCTTGGGCGGTCAGAGAACCGAGGCCGCGAAGTTGACGTAGGAGCCCCAGAACGCAGCCGCGAACAGCGCCACGAGGGCGATGGCATTGGTGGCGGCGCGGAGGCGGCGGAGATGGCGCTGCGGATCGCCGCCCGCCACGATGGTGCGTGCCGTACGCAGGTTCATCCAGGCGACAAGCACCATCGGCAGGACGATGAGCGCGACCCCCTGCGCCAGTTCCGACCCGTAGAGCGTGGCGAGGAGGACGAGCGCGGTGAGCAGCGCCGAAACGACGGCGACGATGGCCCCGGCCGCCGCCGCGACCCCGCCTGTCAGCCGCCGCGCAAAGGTAAGCGCGACGAGGTGGAGGTCTGCGCCCGCCCCCTCCCGCCCGCGCCCGGCGCGACGGACCATGTCGTAGGGGACGCCCAGGGGGCGGTGACTGGCCGCCGTCCAGACGACGGCCAGCGTGATCCAGTACCAGACGCTCGAGAACGTCCGAAAGCTCAGGAGATCGGTGATGGTCGGCGTCATCGGGGCAAGCGGCAAGGTCCGCCGCGGCTTAGCCGAGCCGTCCTGCCTTTGCCAGCCTTGAGGCACGGCGCGTTCCGTGCCACGCCGCCGGGACAGACGCCGGAGGAGACGCGCGATGAGCCTCGCCCCCTATCCCGCCGCCCGGTTCCGCCGGCTGCGCCGCACCGAGCCGCTGCGCCGCCTCGTGCGCGAGTCGCGGCTCGCGCCCGACGACCTGATCTGGCCGCTGTTCGTGACCGAGGGGAACGACGAGGTTGCGGTCCCGTCGATGCCCGGCGTCGTCCGCCGGCCGGTGGCCGGGATCGTCGCCGCCGCGCGCGAGGCCGCATCGCTCGGCATCCCGGCGATCTGCCTCTTTCCCTACATCGATCCCGCGCTCAAGACCGATGGCTGCGAGGAGGCGTGGTCGCCCGACAACCTGTCGAACCGGGCGACGCGGGCGGTCAAGGATGCGGTGCCCGAGGTCGCGGTGATGACCGACGTGGCGCTCGACCCCTACAACGCGGCCGGCCACGACGGCATCGTCCGGGGCGGCGTCATCGTCAACGACGAGAGCGTCGCGGCCGGCGCCGACATCCTCGGCCCCTCGGACATGATGGACGGCCGCATCGGCGCGATGCGCGTCGCGCTCGAGCAGGCGGGGTACCAGGATACCGCGATCATGTCCTACGCGGCGAAGTACGCCAGCGCCTTTTACGGGCCTTTCCGCGACGCGGTGGGGGCATCGGGCGCCCTCAAGGGCGACAAGAAGACCTACCAGATGGACCCCGGCAACGGCGACGAGGCGCTGCGGCTGATCGCGCGCGACCTCTCGGAGGGGGCCGACATGGTGATGGTCAAGCCGGGCATGCCCTACCTCGACATCTGCCGCCGCGTGAAGGAGCGCTTCGGCGCACCGACCTTCGCCTACCAGGTCTCGGGCGAGTACGCGATGATCCGTGCCGCCGCCGCGAATGGCTGGGTCGATGGCGAGCGGGTGATGCTCGAGAGCCTCGGCGCCTTCAGGCGCGCCGGCTGCGACGGCATCCTGACCTACTTCGCCCCCGACGCGGCGCGCCTTCTCGGGTGAGGACGCTGGCGCTCGCTGGTCTTCTCGGCGCTGCCGTTCTCCCCGGCGCTGGCGCCGAGGCGCAGGTCGTCGGGGCCGAGTACGCGGCGCCGACCGATCGCTACCCGCATGCGGTTCTCGGCGACGCGCTCGAATGGGGCGCGCTCGTCATGCGGCTCGCCGACGGGCAGCGGGTCCGCGTGGTGCTCCCCGAGGCCCGGGTCTTCGAGGACGTCGCCCCGCGCCTGGCCGACATCGACGGCGACGGTGACGGCGAGGTGATCACCGTGGAAAGCGACCGGAGCCTGGGCGCGCGTCTCGCCGTCTACGACGAGACCGGGCTGTTCGCCGCGACGCCGTTCATCGGCGCGCGGTTCCGCTGGCTGGCGCCGATCGGTGCGGCCGACCTCGACGACGACGGGCGGGTCGAGATCGCCTACATCGACCGGCCGCATCTGGCGAAGGTGCTGCGGATATGGCGCTACGACGGCGGCCGGCTGCGCGAGGTGGCCTCGGCCGCGGGCTTCACCAACCACCGCATCGGAGAGGCGCGGATTTCGGGCGGCATCCGCAGTTGCGGCGGCACGCCCGAGATCGTGGTCGCCGACGCCGATTGGCGCCGGATCGTCGGCATCCGCCTCGCCGACGGCATCGAGACGCGCGACCTGGGCCCCTATCGCGACGATCCCGGCATCACGGCGATGCTCGACTGCCCTTGAGCGGCGGAGTTGCGGGGCCGGCGCTTTCCCTGTCTGATGAGGCGGAGCACGAAGGGAACGCACGCATGGCCGACTGGACACCAGACCAGCCGATCCTCGAGATCGAGAACCTCTCCATCTCGTTCTTCACCCGGCTTCGCGAGATACCGGCGGTCATGGACTTTTCCTGCACGGTGATGCCGGGGGAGGCGATGGGCCTTGTGGGCGAGTCCGGGTGCGGCAAGAGCACGGTGGCGCTCGGCGTCATGCGCGACCTCGGCGTCAACGGCCGCATCGTCGACGGAACGATCCGGTTCAAGGGTCGCGACATGACGCACATGACGGAGGAGGAGCTGAGGTCGATCCGCGGTCGCGAGATCGCGATGATCTATCAGGAGCCGATGGCGTCCCTCAACCCCGCCATGAAGGTCGGCCGGCAACTTGCCGAAGTACCGATGATTCACGAGGGCTTGTCCGAGAAGGAGGCGACGGCGCAGGCGCTGAAGGTCGTGTCCGACGTGAACCTGCCCGACCCCGAGCGGATCCTGAGGAGCTACCCGCACCAGCTCTCGGGCGGCCAGCAGCAGCGCATCGTCATCGCCATGGCGCTGATGTCGAAGCCCGCGCTTCTCATCCTCGACGAGCCGACGACGGCGCTCGACGTGACGGTCGAGGCCGGGATCGTCGACCTCGTGAAGGACCTGGGCACGAAGTACGGCACGTCGATGCTGTTCATCAGCCACAATCTCGGCCTTGTGCTCGACACCTGCGACAGGCTCTGCGTGATGTATTCCGGAGAAGCGGTCGAGACGGGGTCCATCGCCGACGTCTTCGACAAGATGCGCCACCCCTACACGCAGGCGCTGTTCCGCTCCATCCCGCTGCCCGGCGCCGACAAGAACGCCAGGCCGCTCAAGGCTATACCGGGCAACTTTCCCCTGCCGCACGAGCGTCCTCCCGGGTGCAATTTCGGGCCGCGCTGCGACTACTTCGTCGAAGGCCGCTGCGACGCCCAGGAGATCCCGATGTATGCGGTCGAGGGGTTCGACCGGCACGAGACGCGCTGCCTCCGGTTCGACGAGATCGACTGGTCGGCGCCGCCGCAGGACACCATCTCGACCGGAGCCACCGAGGTCGGCGACGTCGTCCTGCGGATGGAGAACCTCAAGAAGTACTACGAGGTGGCCGCCAACGCCCTCTTCGGCGGCGGCGACAAGAAGGTCGTCAAGGCCAACGAGGACATCAGCTTCGAGGCGCGCGAGAGCGAGACGCTGGCCATCGTGGGCGAGTCGGGCTGCGGCAAGTCGACCTTCGCCAAGGTTCTGATGGGGCTCGAAACGGCGACCGAGGGCAAGATCTTCCTCGACAACCGCAACATCGAGGACATCCCGATCGAGAACCGCGATACCATGACCGTCTCGGACATCCAGATGGTGTTCCAGAACCCGTTCGACACGCTCAATCCCAGCATGACCGTCGGCCGGCAGATCCTGCGCGCGCTGGAGATCTTCGGGATCGGCGACAGCGACGCGGCACGGCGCGCGCGCATGCTCGACCTTCTCGACCTCGTGAAGCTTCCGAGGGAATTTTCGGACCGCATGCCGCGACAGCTTTCCGGCGGACAGAAGCAGCGGGTCGGGATCGCCCGTGCCTTCGCGGGCGGCGCCCGGATCGTCGTCGCCGACGAGCCGGTCTCGGCGCTCGACGTCAGCGTGCAGGCCGCCGTCACCGACCTGCTCATGGAGATCCAGCGCGAAGAGAAGACGACCCTCCTCTTCATCAGCCACGACCTCAGCATCGTTCGCTATCTCGCCGATCGCGTCGTGGTCATGTATCTCGGCTTCATCGTCGAGACCGGTACGACGCAGCAGATCTTCTCGCCCCCCTACCATCCCTACACGGAGGCGTTGCTGTCGGCCGTGCCCATCGCCGACACACGGGTCGAGAAGCGGCGCATCGTGCTCGAGGGCGACATCCCCTCGGCGATGAACCCGCCGCCGGGCTGCCCCTTCCAGACGCGATGCCGATGGAAGGCGAAGGTCGCGGGCAACAAGTGCGAAACCGAGGTGCCGCCGTACCGCGACCTCGGCGACGGTCACCGGTCGCTCTGCTGGCTTCCCGACGAGGAACTGGCCGGGATGGAGCCGGTGATCCAGATCGCCGCCGCCGAATAGCGGAACCCCCGTGCCATCCGGCCCGTTCGGACTGCAGAGCGGAGGCGTACATGGCACAGAACGATTTCTCGTGGGCGATCCCGGTGATGCGGGCAGGCTATGCCGGGCGCGGCCTCGTCTACGTCGTCGTCGCCGGCATCTCGCTCTACGCGGTCTGGCGCGGTGGCCAGGCGGAGGGCACCTCGTCGGCGCTGGCGACCCTCGAGACCTCCGCCTTCGGCGGCGTCCTGCTCGTCCTCATCTTCCTCGGCATGGTGGCCTACGCGATCTGGCGCATCGTCGATGCGGCCTGGGACCTCGAGGACTACGGCAGCGACGGCGAGGGCATCGTCGCGCGCCTCGGGCTCGTGATCTCGGGCATCATCCATGCAGGCATCGGGGTCGTCGCCTTCTCGCTCCTCTTCGGCAGCGGCAGCGAGGGCCAGGGGTCGAGCATTCCGCGTTATGTCGGGATGGTGATGCAATGGCCGGGCGGTCGCTGGATCATCGGCATCGGCGGCCTCATCGCCATCGGTGCCGGCCTCTTCTATGTCCGCAAGGGCTGGAAGGAGAAGTACCGCGAGCACCTCATGGCCAACCACTTCACGACGCGCTGGAACACGGCTCTGAAGGCCGGCGTGATCTCGCAGGGCGTGATCGTGGCGATCGTGGGCCTGCTCTTCGTCTATGCCGCGCTGCAGGCAGATCCGAGCGAGGCGGGCGGCGTCGGTCAGGCCTTCTCGTGGCTCTACGACCAGCCCTACGGCCGCATCCTCGTCGGCGTGATCTGCGTGGGCTTGTTGGGTTTTGCGCTCTTCTGTTTCGTCAACGCGGCCTACCGCATCGTGCCGAAGGCCTCCGACCCCGACATCGAGACGCTGGCGGCGCGGCTGACCTAGCGGCCGAGGATCACCCGGACGTAGTTCTGCGTCTCCCGGTACGGCGGAACGCCGCCGTGGCGGGTCACGGCCTCGGGCCCTGCGTTGTAGGCCGCCAGGGCCAGCCGCCAGTCGCGAAAGGCGTCGTACTGCATCCGCAGGTATCGCGCCCCGCCATCGAGGTTCTGGTGCGGATCGTGCGGGTCGACGCGCAAGCCCCGGGCCGTGGCCGGCATCAACTGCGCGAGACCGATGGCCCCCTTGTGCGAGCGCGCGCCGCTGTTCCAGCCGCTTTCCTGCTGGACCAGACGCAGGAACAGGTCCTCAGGGATGCCATGCTTGCGGGCCGCGTTCCGTGCCGCGCCGTAGTACTGGCTCGACCGGGCGCCGCGGTAGGAGGGGACCGCGGACGGAATCTCGGGCGCGTTCGGCTGCAACCGCGTCGAGAACGCGTATTGCTCAGAGGCCCGGCCGTCGAGCAGCCGGGTCTGGTTGGCGAACAGCGCCGCGCGGTTCTTCGAGCCGACGGTGATGTCGGCGTGACCCGGCATGGCAAGGCAGACCGCCACCAGCGTCGGAATTGCCCCTCTCACGGTGTCCCCCTCCGTCCGTTTGCGACGGACGATAACGCATCGCCCTCTCGATTCCAGCCCCGGCTTCCCATCGTGGCGCAAACACCGTAGGCACGGCGCAACATTCGAATTCAGGAGGTGCGGCATGGCGGGCTCGGTCAACAAGGTCATTCTCGTCGGCAATCTCGGGCGCGATCCCGAGGTGAGGACGTTCCAGAACGGCGGCCGGGTCTGCAATCTGCGTATCGCCACGTCCGAGAACTGGAAGGACCGCAACACCGGCGAGCGCCGTGAGCGAACCGAGTGGCATTCGGTCGCCATCTTCTCCGAACCGCTCGCCAAGATCGCTGAGCAGTACCTCCGAAAAGGCTCGAAGGTCTATCTCGAGGGGCAGCTCGAGACCCGCAAGTGGCAGGACCAGTCGGGTCAGGACCGCTACACGACCGAGGTGGTGCTGCGTCCCTATCGCGGGGAACTGACCCTCCTCGACAGCCGCGGCGAAGGCGGCGGCCACGAAGACCGCGGCGGCGGCTCCGGCGGTTACGAGGAGCGTGGCGGCGGCCAGGGGTCGAGCTACAGCGACATGGACGACGAGATCCCGTTCTAGGACTGCCGCAGCGGCGGTGACTTTGCCCCGCGGATCGCGTATAAGCCGGTGCGGAGCGGTCACATAAGACCGCCGATCGAGGCACGGGCAGGAGCGGGATAATGGGCACCATCACGCGGCGGCGCGTCGTCGCGGCACTCGGCGGCGCGATCGGGCTGGCGGCCTGCGGCAACGGCATCGACAGCACCGGCGGACCCGAGATCGACGCGCGGGTCGATGCGACCCTCGACTACCTCTACCAGACCTATCCCGGGACGGTCGACCTGGCCGAGATGTCGGCTGGCATCCTCGTCATGCCGCTGGTGACCGAAGCCGGTTTCATGACCGTCGGCGGGTCCTACGGACGCGGCGCACTCCGGATACGGGACACGACCGTGGACTATTATCTCGCGGCGCAGGCGAGCCTGGGTCCGCAGATCGGAGCGCAGCAATACGCCCACGTTCTCTTCTTCATGACCGAGGAGGCGCTGACCGAGTTCCGCACGTCCCCCGGCTGGTCGGCGGGGGCCGAACTCGAATACGCCGTTCGCGACCAGGGCGGCAACATCTCCGTCAACACGACGACCCAGCTGGCGCCGGTGATCGCCCTCATCTTCGGTCAGGCCGGCCTTCTCGTCGGCGCGACCCTCGAGGGCACGAAGTACACCCGCATCATCCCTTGAGACGCGGCTCAGTGCGGCTCGCGCAGGCGCCGGATCAGCGAGGAAGTGTCCCAGCGTCCGCCGCCCATGGCCTGGATGTCCTTGTAGAACTGGTCGACGAGCGCGGTCACGGGCATCGACGCCCCGACCTCGTCACCCGCGGCGAGGCAGATGGCGAGGTCCTTGCGCATCCAGTCAACCGCGAAGCCGTGGTCGAACGCATCGTCCAGCATCGTCTCGTGCCGGTTCGCCATCTGCCAGGAGCCCGCGGCCCCCTGGCTGATGACCTCGACCACCGCCCGCCCGTCGAGGCCCGCCTTCTCGGCGAAGGCGAGGCCCTCGGACAGGCCCTGGACAAGTCCCGCGATGCAGATCTGGTTGACCATCTTGGTCATCTGACCGGCACCGCTCTCGCCGATGCGCCGGCAGATCTTAGCGTAGGTCTGCATCACAGGCTCGGCCGCGGCGTAGTGCGCCTCCTCCCCGCCGCACATGATGGAGAGCTGGCCGGACTCGGCGCCCGCCTGCCCGCCCGAGATCGGCGCATCGACGAAGCCGATGCCGCGCGCCGACGCCGCCTCGGCCAGTTCCCGCGTGACGGCGGCCGAGACGGTCGTGTGGTCGACGAAGATCGCACTCTCGCCCATCCCGGCGAAAGCGCCGTCGTCGCCGAGGCATACCGCGCGGAGGTCGTCGTCGTTGCCGACGCAGGCGAGCACCACCTCCGCCCCCCCGGCGGCCTCCCGCGGGGTCGCGGCCCGGGTGCCGCCGTGCTGGTCGACCCATCGGTCCGCCTTCGACGTTGTGCGGTTGTAAACGGTGACGTCGTGTCCCGCCTTGGCCAAGTGCCCGGCCATGGGATAACCCATGACCCCAAGCCCCAGAAAGGTGATCCGGCTCACTGATGCCCCCCATACCGTCGCCCGCACCTTCCTAACCGCGCGCAGAACCGCGTCAACTCAGGTCCCATGCTCCGTCTCTTTCGCTGGTTGTCGCGTCTTCTCGCCGTGCTGGTCGTGCTCCTGATCGGCTCGGCGGCGCTGGCCTACTGGTTCGCGACGCGTTCGCTGCCTTCCTACGACGGGGTCTTCGACGTGGCGCGTCTTCCCTCGGAGGTCGAGATCGTCCGCGACACGTCGAACGTGCCGCATGTCTTCGCCGACACCGAGCCGGCGGTGATGTTCGGGCTCGGCTTCGCGCACGCGCAGGACCGTCTCTGGCAGATGACGGTCCTGCGGCGGACCGCTCAGGGGCGCCTGTCGGAGGTCTTCGGATCCCGCACCGTGCGCACCGATGCGCTTCTCCGCCGCCTCGATCTCTACGGCGCCGCGGTGCAATCGGTGAAGGCGCTCGACCCGACGACGCTCGCCGCGCTCGACGCCTACGCGGCCGGCGTCAACGCCTGGATCGCCGAGGTGAACGAGGGGGCGCGCGGGCGCGGCGCACCCGAGTTCTTCCTCTTCTCGAACGCGATCGCGCCGTGGCAGCCCGCGGATTCGGTCGCCATCGTCAAGCTGATGGCGCTGCAGCTCAACTCCCACGCCGCGACCGAGGTGCTGCGGGCCAGACTGTCGCTGGAACTGCCCGACGATCGCGTTTCCGACATCATGCCGGACGTGCCGGGCCCGGGAACGGCGGCCCTGCCCGACTATGCCTCGCTGTTTCCGGACGCGCCGCGCCATGCCGCGCGAACGCCCGAGCCTCCAAGCGGTCTGCATCCGGTGCCGCCGCCGCGGCTCGCCGGAGCGTCGAACGCGTGGGCCGCGGGACCGTCGCGGTCGGCCACCGGCGGGACGCTCCTCGCCAACGACCCCCACCTCATGTTCACGGCGCCGAGCATCTGGTATCTCGCGCGTCTGGAGCTGCCGTCCGGTGGCGTCATCGGCGGCACGATTCCGGGCGTGCCGCTGGTGCTCATCGGACGCAGCGCCGATCTCGGCTGGGGCATCACCTCGTCCTACCTCGACGACACCGACCTCTACATCGAGCGGCTGAACCCCGACCGTACGACAGAGGTGCTGACCCCCGACGGCTGGAGCGAGATGACGTCGCGCACGTCGATCATCCGCGTCGCGGACAGCGAGCCCCTCGAGCTGACCCTGCGGTGGACCGAGAACGGGCCGGTCCTGTCGTCGGACGATTTCGACGTGGGCGAGGTGACGCCGCCCGGGCACGTCGCCTCGATCGCCTGGACGGCGCTTTCGCACGAGGACACGACGCTGGACGCGGGGCTGGCGCTGATGCGGGCGGGATCGGTCGAGGAGGGACTCGTCGCCGCCGACGACTTCGTCGCCCCGTCGCAGAACCTGATGCTGGTCGACCGCGAGTCGATCGCCATGCGGATGATCGGCGCCCTGCCCCGCCGCGCCGCCCGGCACCAGAGCCAGGGCCGGATGCCGTCGCAGGGGTGGCTGCCCGAAAACCGGTGGCAGGGCCTGATGGCGCCCGGGGCCAACCCGACCTTCGTCGACCCCGAGGGCGGCATCCTCGGCAACACCAACAACAAGGTGATCGACCGGCCCTTCCCGCTGCATCTGAGCTACCACTGGGGCGACACGCAGCGGATCGAGCGCTGGCGCCGGCTGATGCAGAACCGCGAGGTGCACACCCGCGAGAGCTTCATCGAGGCGCAGCTCGACACCGTGTCGTTCACCGCACGGTCGCTCCTGCCGCTCATCGCGCGCAATCTCTGGTACACCGGCCAGACGACGCCCGAGGGCACGATGGAACGGCGCCGGAAGGAAGCGCTGGACCTGCTCGCCGAGTGGAACGGCGAGATGTCGGAGCACCTGCCCGAGCCGTTGATCTACGCCGCTTGGCTCCGCGCCCTGCAGGACCGGCTGATCCGCGACGACATCAGCTCGCTCGCCGACGAGATCACCCACCCCGAGCCCTTGTTCCTCGAGCGGGTGTTCCGCAACGTCGACGGTGCCGCGCGCTGGTGCGACGTCATCCAGTCGGCCCCCGTCGAGACCTGCGAGGACGTCGCCCGCCTGGCCCTCGACGACGCACTGGTCGAGATCGACGAGACGCTGGGGGGGACGCTCGACGGGCTGCGCTGGGGCGACGTGCACGAGGCGACGCACGATCATCCGGTGCTCGGCGACCTGCCGGTGCTGCGCTGGCTCGTCAACATCCGCCAGTCGACGAGCGGGGGCGACAACACGCTGCTCAGGGGCATGACCTCGGGGCGGGGCGCGAACCCGTTCCTCAACGTGCACGGCGCCGGGTACCGGGGTGTCTACGACCTGGCGGACCCGGATTCCTCGGTGTTCATCATCTCGACGGGGCAGTCCGGGCACCCGTTGTCGCGTTACTACGACGACCTGGGTGAACTCTGGCGGCGCGGCGAGTATGTGCCGATGACGCTCGACGAGGATCTCGCCCGCGCCGGCGCCGTCGGCGTCACGCGCCTTGTTCCGGAGCGCTAGGCGGGGTCCGTCGAGGATCGGGGACCCCCGCTCGCGGCGGCGCTTCGCCCCTCCGGCCCCGAGCCGGCGGCGACCAGGCGGCGCCGCGCCCTGCGCGCATCGGCCTGGATCATCTGTGCGAACGCCATCCGGTAAGGCACCGCGAGACCCGCGCCCGAGGACGCGCGACGTCGCGCCGAGCGCGGGCCGCTAGGCGAGGGTCCGGAAGCGGGCGGCCTGGCCTTCGGTCCAGCGGACGGTAAGGGCGACGCCGGTGTCGCTCTGCCGCTCGTGCTCGACGATGCCCTGCTGGTGCAGCCAGGCACGCCGACGCCCGTCGTCGAAGCCGAGTTCCACCGTCTCGCGGTGACGCGCGCCGAAAAGGGCGGTCGAAAGCCGTTCGGTCAGCGCGCCGACCCCCTCCCCCGTCTTCGCCGAGATGGCGAGGACGTCGTCGCGCCGCTCGGCGAGGCGCCGCAGCCGCTCCCCCTCCTCCGCCGCGACGAGGTCGAGCTTGTTCCACACCTCGACCTGCGGCGTCGCCTCGGTGACGCCAAGCTGTCCGAGAACCTCGGCCACCTCGCGCGCCTGCGCCTCGCTCTCGGGGTGCGAGACGTCGCGGACGTGACAGACGAGGTTGGCCGCACGCACCTCCTCGAGGGTGGCGCGGAAGGCGGCGACGAGCTCCGTCGGCAAGTCGCTGACGAAGCCCACGGTGTCGGAGACGATGGCGTCGCCCGCCGGGAGCGCGATCAGCCGCATCGTCGGGTCGAGCGTGGCGAAGAGCATGTCGCGTGCGGCGACGTCGGCGCCGGTCAGACGGTTGAAGAGCGTCGACTTGCCCGCGTTCGTGTAACCGACGAGCGCCACCTGCGGATAGGGCACCCGCCTGCGCCCGGCGCGGTGCAGGTCCCGGGTGCGCACGACGCGGTCGAGCTGCCGGCGCATCCGAACCAGCGTTTCGTCGATGGCGCGGCGGTCGGCCTCGATCTGCGTCTCCCCGGGGCCGCCGACGAAGCCCAGGCCGCCACGCTGCCGCTCAAGGTGGGTCCACGCCCGCACGAGGCGCGTGCGCTGATAGGCGAGCGCGGCCATCTCGACCTGCAGCACGCCCTCGCGGGTCTGAGCCCGATCCGAGAAGATCTCGAGGATCAGCGACGTACGGTCCAAAATCTTGACCTGCCACGCCTTTTCCAGATTGCGCTGCTGCACCGGCGTCACCGGTCCGTCGATCAGCACCAGTTCCACGTCGGCGTCGGCCAGACGCTCCTTGAGGTCGGCGACCTTGCCGTCGCCGAAGAGCGTGCCGGGACGGGGACGGGTGAGACGAACGATCTCCGACCCCGCGACCTCGAGACCGGGCAGCGCCGAGGCGAGGGCGAGAGCCTCCTGCAAGGCCGGGCCGGGCGGCGGGCGGTCACGGTTTGCCGTCAGGTCCGGATGAAGGACCCAGGCGCGGGTCGGCCTGATCTCGTGCTCCTGCGGGGTCAGTCGTCGCCACCTTCGTAGAGGTTGATCGGCTGCGATGGCATGATCGTCGAGATGGCGTGCTTGTAGACGAGCTGCGACTGACCGTCGCGTCTGAGCAGGACGCAGAAATTGTCGAACCAGGTGATCACGCCCTGCAGCTTCACCCCGTTGATCAGGAAGATCGTGACCGGGACCTTCGTCTTCCTGACATGGTTGAGAAACGCGTCCTGAAGTGTCGCTTTATCCGAAGCCATGATCGTCCCACGTCGCCTTGTTCTTGCCCGCGCGTGCCAAAGACGTGAAGCGCGCGGGAAATACATGTGTCATCAATATGGAAGCAGCCGCAAGATGAATCCAGCCCCACCCCGGGCCGCGTGCGGTCAGCTGCGCCACGCGGCCGGATTGGCGAGCGCGATGAGGGCCAGAAGCTCGAGCCGGCCAACGACCATGGCGGCGGCGAACACGCTCTTGGTCGCGGTGGAGAGCGCGGCAAAGCTTGTCGCCTCCTCACCGGTGATGGCGGCCAGCGGCCCCGTGTTGGCGAGCCCCGCGATCGTCAGGATCATCGCCGACCGGAACTCGACGCCGGTGAGCGCCA